>CAJCHR010000191.1 GCA_903970225.1 Actinobacteria bacterium 21-64-8
TGAAACGAGTTCAGCATGACGGTGAAGGGAGCGCGAGGTGTTTGGCCCTCGCACTCCCCAGCCCTTCGCTACCCCACATGCCCCGCCAGCACCGCGAGCAGCAGCAGCGCGACGATGTTGGTGATCTTGATCATCGGGTTCACCGCCGGGCCGGCGGTGTCCTTGTAGGGATCGCCCACGGTGTCGCCGGTGACCGCGGCCTTGTGGGCCTCGGAGCCCTTGCCGCCGTGATTGCCGTCCTCGATGTACTTCTTGGCGTTGTCCCACGCGCCGCCGCCCGAGGTCATCGAGATCGCGACGAACAGCCCCGACACGATCACGCCGAGCAGCATTGCGCCCAGCGAGGCGAAGCCCTGGCCTTGTCCTGCCACCGCGGTGATGATGAAATACACCGCGATCGGTGAGAGCACCGGCAGCAGCGAGGGGATGATCATCTCCTTGATCGCGGCGCGGGTGACGATGTCGACAGTGCGGCCGTAGTTCGGCCGGCTGGTGCCGAGCATGATTCCGGGGTTGTCGCGGAACTGCGCGCGCACGTCCTCGACCACCGCGCCCGCCGCCCGGCCGACCGCGGTCATGCCGAACGCGCCGAACAGATAGGGCAGCAACGCGCCGAGCAGCAGCCCGACGATCACGTAAGGGTTCGACAGCGAGAAATCGACCGTGACCAGCGGGAAGAACTCCTTGAGGTCGGTGGTGTAGGCGCCGAACAGCACGAGCGCCGCCAGCGCGGCCGAGCCGATCGCGTAGCCCTTTGTGACCGCCTTGGTGGTGTTGCCCACGGCGTCGAGCGCGTCAGTCCTGACGCGCACTTCGTCGTCGAGCCCGGCCATTTCGGCGATGCCGCCGGCGTTGTCCGTCACGGGGCCATAAGCGTCGAGCGCGACGACCATGCCCGCCAGAGCCAGCAGCGCGGTCGCGGCGAAGGCCACGCCCATGATGCCCGCAAGCTGGAACGTCGCGATCACCGCGACCACGATCACCAGCGTGGGCGCCGCGGTCGATTCGAGGCTGATCGCGAGGCCCTGGATCACGTTGGTGCCGTGGCCGGTCTCCGAGGCCTTGGCGATCGACTGCACCGGGCGGTAATTGGTGCCGGTGTAGTACTCGGTGATCCATACGAGCAGGCCGGTGACCGCGAGGCCGATCAGCATGCAGTAGAACAAGTCCATGGCGGTGTAGCTGGCGTCGCCGATCGTCGCGTTGAGATCGCCGAGCGCGAACTTCTCGGCACCGTAGATCGCCGGGATCGCGAGGATCACGGTGGTCCAGAAGCCCTTGTACAGCGCGCCCATGATGTTCTGCGAGCGGCCGAGCTTGACCATGAACGTGCCCAGGATCGACGTGACGATGCACACGCCGCCAACCAGCAGCGGCAGGCTCATCAGCGCGAGCAGGCGTTCGGGCGTGTCCTTCACCAGCAGCGCGATCGAAACCATCGTCAGGCCGAGTGTGACGACGTACGTCTCGAACAAGTCGGCGGCCATGCCGGCGCAGTCGCCGACGTTGTCGCCCACGTTGTCCGCGATGACGGCGGGATTGCGTGGGTCATCCTCGGGGATGCCGGCCTCGACTTTGCCGACTAGGTCCGCGCCGACGTCTGCCGCCTTGGTGAAGATGCCGCCGCCGAGGCGCGCGAAGATCGAGATCAGCGATGCGCCGAAGGCCAGCGCGGTGAGGGCGGAAACGATCCGGCGCGAATTGGGCGCCTCGCCGGTGTGGATCAGGTATCCGAACAGCCCCGCGATCGCGAGCAGGCCGAGCCCCGCCACCAGCATGCCGGTGATCGCGCCCGAACGGAACGCGAGCGTCAGCCCGCCTTGCAGCGACGTGCGTGCGGCTTCCGCGGTGCGCACGTTGGCGCGGACCGAGATGTTCATCCCGATATATCCGGCGAGCCCGGAAAGCACCGCGCCGATCAGGAACGCGACCGTCGAAAGGCCGCCCAATGTGAAGAACAGCACCACGGCGACGATGACGCCGACGATGCCGATGGTGGTATATTGCCGCCCGAGATACGCCTTGGCGCCCTCCTGGATGGCGGCGGCGATGTCCTGCATTTTTTCGTTGCCGGCCGGTGCGCGCAGCACCTGGGCACTGGTGATGATGCCATACAATACGGCAACAAGACCCAATACGATTGCGATCGTGATGGAATTCACGCGCTGGTTTCCTCTTCCCAATGTCTGTTAACCCGCCGGTTGCTCCGGCGCGGTTACGGTCTTGAGCTACGGCGCGGTCGTTGATTGCGCAAGGAGGAACCGAACCCGCGCAAGCAGCGGCGGCGCGCGTTGACATCACGGCTTTGCAGAAACATACCTTGCCGAAAATACAGGGGAGATGGATCTTGCGGCTTTTCTCAGGCGTTTGCTTGGCACTGTTCGCAGCGTTCTTGGCCGTGCCGGCGCTGGCCGCACCCACGTACAAGGCGGTGACCTGCCACGTGATCCAGGTCGAGCATTCGCGTTACGGCGTGCTGATCACGTGCAAGGAAACCATCGACGTGATCGAGACCGGGACGGGCAAGCTCGATGCCGTCAACTGGTTCGCGCCCGACGCGAGCGGGTTCCAGAACGATCACGGTATCAAGCCCGGGCTCAGCGTTGCCGACACCATGCGCGGCTTCGAGGAGGTCGCGCTGGAGGCGTTCCGATCGGGCCGGCCATTGCAGGTCAGGTTTGCGGTCGGATATGCGCCCGGCGGGCTTTACGATTGCCTCAACGACAATTGCCGGCTTGCCGAATCCTGGGCTGTGACCCTCTAGCGGACAGGTGCTCGGGTGTGCTGGTAGCCGAGCCCGGATGCATCGGTGAGGACGGTTCCATCGAGAAGCAGCGCTGAGTCCGATGCGGCGACGACCTTGCCGATGGCATGCGCGGCGACGGGCGGGGCGATCGCCTTGGGCATGGTGAACAGCAACTGATAGTCGTCACCCCAGCGCAGCGCCTCGGCGCGGCGCGCTTCGGGCGTCGCGATTGGCACCGCCGCGCTATCGATCGCGAAGGTGGTCCCGCTGGCCCGCGCCATCCGCATCGCGTCGAGCAGCAGTCCGTCGGAGACGTCCATCATCGCGGTCACATGCGGCGCGAGCGCGAGGCCTTGCGCCAATCGGGCAGTTGGTCGGCGGTAAGCAAGGCTGTCGCCGGCGGTGCCGTCGCGCAATGCCTCGAACCCGATCATCGCCGCGCCGACCGGGCCGGTCAGGTAAAGCATGTCGCCCGGCCGTGCGCCGCTGCGCGACGGGACAGGGCGGTGCGTTGCCCGGCCGATCGCGGTCAGGCCCAGCGTCTGCGCGCCCGGCGGCCCCGAGACCGTGTCTCCGCCGAGCAGCGTCGCTCGGTAATACGCCAGCGCCTCGCCGAACCCTTCGAGGAACCGCGCGTCGTCGGCGCCCAGCGTATAGCCCAGGAGCACCCCGACCGGCTCGGCGCCTTTGGCGGCGAGGTCGGAGATGTTGGTCGCGACCAGCTTCCACGCGACGTCCGCAGGGTCCTGGCCAGGCAGGAAATGGACGCCTTCGACCATCATGTCGTGCGTGAGCACCAGCGTCTCGCCGCCGAATTCGATCACCGCGCAGTCGTCGACGAGGCCGCGCGCCGCCGGATCGGTGGCGAGCGCGCGCAGCCCGGCGATGAAGGCGAATTCGGGGGACGGCGCGGTCATTCTGCTCCGGCGCGCCAGTCGATCCACGCGCCGTGGGCATGCGACGCGGCGATCAGTTCGGCGTCTCCCGGTCCGGGCCACGCACGCAGCCGAAGGGCATGGCTCATGACCTCGCGGTCAGCCTCCACCGCGATCCACGCAACGCCCTTTCCTGGCGTGGCCCGTGCACCGGCGGCTTCCATCGCGGCGGTGATCCGGCGCTTCTCCTCTTCGGGCAGGTATTGCCAGACGATCGAGTGCATCAGCACGCGCGTGGTCCCCTCGGCTTGCGGAAGTGCCAGTTGCTGCTCGACGAAATCCGCGGCGCGCATCTTTACCAGATCGGGCGGGCGCACCGCCGCCGCGGCGATCGCGGCTTCGAGACGCGCGAAGCGCTCGCCATGCTCGGGCCAGACGAATGCTTTGAGCCGCAGCGCCTGCTCGGGGTCGGTGAGGTCGAGCGGGGAGACGTCGCAGCCGCGCAGCGACGCGATCGTGATCGGTACGTCCGGCGGGGGAGGACCCCGCCATTCGGGCGTGAAGGTCATTACCGGCCGGTCGGGCCCCACGATCACGCCGCCCAGGTCGTAGCCATAGCGATCGATCATCAGGTTGACCCCGGCGCTCGATCCGATCTCCAGGCATTCGAACGCGGCAGGGTATCCGCGCGCCGCCAGCAGCATCATCGCCGCGATGAAGTTCGACGAGCGCCCCGCCT
>CAJCHR010000192.1 GCA_903970225.1 Actinobacteria bacterium 21-64-8
CCTCGGCGTGACCGAGGCGGGGATGCCGGTGCTCGATGCGTTGCTGGGCGAACTGGTGCCCGGCGCGCTCCTCTCGCCCGTTCCCGCGTGACCCGCGCCGACATCCTCGCAGCCTGGAACGCGCACCTGACCGACGTGCGCCGCCGTTCGCCGCACACCGTGCGCGCTTACGGCGCCGCTGCCGCGCGGCTGCTCGATCATTTGGGCGACACCAGCTGGCCCGCGCTCGCCCGGCTCGAAGCGCCGGCGCTGCGCACGCAGCTTGCCGCGCGCCGCGCCGAGGGGATCGGCAACGTCTCCGCCGCGCGCGAGCTGTCGGCGATCAAGAGCTTCCTCGCCTTCGCGCGCGGGCAAGCCGGGCTGACCGAGGCGACCGGGCCGAGGATGCGCGGACCGCGGATCAAGAAGGGCCTGCCTCGGCCGGTCACGCCCGACGAGGCGGTGAACCTCGCCGCCGCGGTCGACGAGGACGCGAGCGAGCCATGGATCGGCGCGCGCGACCGCGCGGTGCTGCTGCTATTGTACGGCGCGGGGCTGCGCATTTCCGAGGCGCTGTCGCTGACCGGCGGCGCGCTGCCGCTGGGCGAAGTGCTCGTCGTCACCGGCAAGGGCCGCAAGCAGCGCGCGGTGCCGATCCTGCCGATCGTGCGCGATGCGGTTGCAGACTACGCGGCGAAATGCCCGTGGCCGGTGATGCGCGGCGAACCGCTGTTCCGCGGCGCGAAGGGCGGCGCGCTGTCGCAGGGCATGGTGCAGAAAGCGGTAGCGCGCGCGCGGATCGTGCTGGGCCTGCCCGCCACCGCCACCCCGCACGCCTTGCGCCACAGCTTCGCCACGCACCTGCTCAGCGCGGGCGCGGACTTGCGCAGCCTGCAGGAGCTGCTCGGCCACGCGAGCCTGGGCTCGACGCAGATCTACACCAAGGTCGACGCGGCGGTGCTGCTGGATGTCTACCGGAACGCGCACCCGCGGGCGTAAGGCCGCAATCCGCAAACATCGTCATCCTGAACTTGTTTCAGGATCCATGGTACGGCCGGGTGCCTCGCGTTGATCGGACGCGGAGGCCAGCGCGGCGGGCCTCCGCACGCTGGGCGATGCTCAGCGCCTGAGGCGAAATGGATCCTGAAACGAGTTCAGGATGACGACTATCGATGGTTGGGCTTGATCGCTCGGATGCTTACTCCGCCGGCGCGCTCGGCTTCCATCGCATGAGCCGCCACACGTACATCGCCACCGTGATCGCGGTCAGCACGATGCCGACCCACACCACCCAGCGCTCGGCGTCCTGCATCACCTGCCCGAGCCAGTGGCCGCCCAGGATCAGCAGCGCGTTCCAGATCGCCGCGCCCGCGAACGTGAACGCCAGGAACCGCACGTGCCCCATATGCGCGAGCCCCGCGGGCAGCGAGATCATCGTGCGGAACAGCGGCGAGAAGCGCAGGCCGAACACCACCCACTGGCCGTGCTTGCGCAGGAAGTTGCCGCACGTCTCGACCTCGTGCCACTCGAGCGTCAGCCAGCGGCCCCAGCGGCCGACCAGCGGGCGCAGGCGCTCGTAGCCGAGGCGATCGCCGATCAGGAACCAGAAGTAGTTGCCCACGGTGCTGCCCACCGTGCCCGCGAACAGCAGCGGCCAGAACGTCATCGTCCCGCGCGCCACCGCGACGCCGCCCATCCCCATGATCAGCTCCGACGGGATCGGCGGGAAGATGTTCTCCAGCGCCATCAGGAACGCGATGCCCCAATAGCCGCCGCCTTCGACGAGATGGACGATGAATTCCTTCATGCCGGTCGCAACGCTCCGTAGCGCAGAAAGGCTATCAGCCCGCGAGCATCGCGGCGTGACGGGCCTCGATCGCATCGAGGATCGCGCCGCCGCTGTCGGTGCCGTTGAAGCGGTCGATCGCGACGATGCCGGTGGGCGAAGTGACGTTGATCTCGGTCAGCCACTTGCCGCCGATCACGTCGATGCCGACGAACACGAGGCCGCGCGCCTTGAGCTCGGGGCCCATCGCGGCGCAGATTTCCTCCTCGCGCGCGGTCAGCGTCGCCGCCTCGGCATAGCCGCCGACCGCGAGGTTGGAGCGGAACTCGCCCTCGCCCGGC
The DNA here is from genome assembly GCA_903970225.1 of Actinobacteria bacterium 21-64-8. GTDB lineage: Bacteria > Pseudomonadota > Alphaproteobacteria > Sphingomonadales > Sphingomonadaceae > Novosphingobium. The sequence continues at coordinate 2,107 of CAJCHR010000192.1, forward strand.
TTGCGGTTGATCGCGCCGACGAAGGTGCCGTCGACCAGCACGATGCGCTTGTCGCCCTCGGACACTTCGGGGAGGAACGGCTGGACCATGAACGGCTCGGCCCAGACCTGACCGAACAGCTCGGTCAGCGCGCCCAAGTTCGAGCCGTCGGCGGGCACGCGGAACACCGCCTTGCCGCCGTTGCCGTGCAGCGGTTTCACGACCAGATCGCCCGGGTAGCGGTGATGGAAATCCTTCACGTCGGCAAGCGAGCGCGCCACGAGCGTCGGGGGCATGAACCGCGCGAAATCGAGCACGAACACCTTCTCGGGCGCGTTGCGCACCGAGGCGGGATCGTTGATCACCAGCGTCTGCCCCGCGAGCCGTTCGAGCAGGAACGTCGCGGTGATGTACCCCAGGTCGAACGGCGGGTCCTGGCGCATCAGGATGACGTCGACGTCCTTGCCCAGGTCGATCCGCTGGTACTCGCCGCGCGTGAAGTGCCCGCCCGCGACGCGCTGGACGGTGATCGGCGCGGCCCATGCCGTGAGACGCCCGCCGGCGCCGTAATCGCTCTCGTACGTCAGCGAACCCACGTCGTAATGCCACAGCGGCATGCCGCGGGCCTGCGCCGCCAGCATCAGGTGGAAGCTCGAATCCCCGTTGATGTTGACGGTTTCCAGCGGGTCCATCTGGACGGCGACGCGAAGGGTCATTGAGGGTACGCTCCAATTGGCGAATGGCGGCGCGCGGGCTTCGACAGGCCGCACGCCGCGCCAGCCCGGGGGTCAGGGCTGAAATGCGTTGGCGATGTGGCGCGGCCAGCGGCCCGGCGCAAGCAGCAGCACGTCGATCCGCACGGTATCCGCTCCGCGCGCATAGCGGTGAACCACCGCTTCCGCCGCGGCCGCGACCCGGCGCAG
>CAJCHR010000193.1 GCA_903970225.1 Actinobacteria bacterium 21-64-8
CAGCTGCGCTGGTCCCCCTCCCCCGCTGGGGGAGGAACCGCGCGCATGATCGATCGCGGCCGCGAGCACATCGACGCGCAGCACCATCCCCGCGCCGCCGCCGGCCGGCGTGTCATCAACGGTGCGGTGCTTGTCGATCGCGAAATCGCGGATCTGCACCGCGTCGAGCGACCATTTGCCCTCGCTCATTGCGCGCCCGGCCAGGCTTACGCCGAGCGGACCGGGGAACATCTCTGGATAGAGCGTCAGGACGGTGGCGGCGAACGTCACGAAGCGGCGCTCCCGGCGAACTTGTCACGGTGCCCGAACATCAAACCGTCCAGTTCTCGACCATCAGCCCCGGCACGTCCGCGAAATCGGCCTCGTTGTTCGTCACCACCGTCGCCCCGATGCTCAGCGCGTGCGCGGCGAGCAGGCGGTCGAAACGAGCGCGCCTGAACGGCAATTGCGCATAAGCATGGCTCGCGGCAGCGTCGAAGGGCAACACCGGCACGACCGAAACGAAGTCGCGGATCGCCTCCGCCTCGGGTTCCTTACCCATGTTCTCGCCAAGCAGGATCTCGGCATACGAGATCGACGAGATCGCCACCTCGCCCGGATCGAGCGCGGCGAGCCGGGGTCGGAGCGACGGATGCGAACCGAGCATCGCGTAAATCGCGCAGTCGGTATCCAGCAGATAGCGGATCACTTCCCTTCGGCGGCCTTACGTCTGGCGATCGTGCTAGGGCGCTCTTCGAAATCGAGCCGCTCCGGGACCTGCAGTCCCTTCGCCTTGCCCCAGAACCGGTCCACATCAAGCTTGGGTCGCGGCGCGTCGACCGGCTCGAAACGGAACGACGTGGGCGACTCCCGCACGACGTTGACCTCGGTGCCTTCGAGGACGCCAAGCCCCTTCGGAAGGCGCATCGCCACCGAATTGCCCGACTTAAAGATCTTCGTGCGATAGGTCTCGCTCATGACCATTCTCCGTATATACGACGAAGTATATACGCGATCATGCTCTCCCGCACAAGCCCGTCAGGGCCGCTCCCACACTTCCGCTGGCGCGGCGTCGTGATCGGCGACGAGTTCGGCGTGCAGCCATTCGCGGAAGCGCTCGATCTTGCGCACGCCCACCCGAGCTTCGGGGTGGACCAGCCACAGCGACGAGGGGTGCAACAGCAAGTGCGGTAGGGGCTGGACCAGCCGGCCGCTCTCGAGATCGGAGCGCCAGAAGAGCGGCGTCATCATCGCGATGCCGAAGCCGCTCAGCGCCGCGCTTGCCTCGTGAAGCTGGCTGTCCATCACGATACCGGGGCGTGGCGGCGGGGCTTCGATGTCCAGGCTCGCGAACCACTGCGCCCACAGCGTGTCATTCGGACCCAGACGCTCGGCACCGAGCAAATCCTCGGGCCGCGAGATCGGCTGACGTTCGAGGAACGCGGGCGTGCAGATCGGCGTGTAATGCTGACGGAACAGGAAATCGGCGCGCAGGCCCGGCCAGTTCCCGTCACCACCACGGATCGCCACGTCTGTTCCGCCAAGGCCAAAATCGATCGGTGTATCGTTGATCGAAATTCGCACCGCGAGGTCTGGATATTGGAGCTGAAACCGGCCGATCCGGGTGCTGAGGACGGTGCCGCCGATCGTCGCGAACGTGTTGATCGTCAGCACGTCCTCATCCTCAACCCGCAGCGCGGCGAAGGCATCGGCGATCCCCGAGAACGCGCTCGATACCGCCGGGAGAAGACGCCGCCCCATGTCGGTCAGGCGCACGCGGCCCTTGTCGCGCACGAACAGCGGACGGCCGACGCGGTCTTCGAGTTGGCGCACCTGATAACTGACGGCCGCCTGCGTCATCCCGAGCTCGTCCGCGGCACGGGAGAAATTCTCGTGACGGCCCGCGGCCTCGAACACGCGGATCGCGGACAGTGGCGGCATGCGGTCCATCGCTCGATCATAAGGTCGGCTTATACCTCAGACCAAGCGTTTTGTTGGCCGCGCACGCCCCGGGCGCGCATTTGATGCTCACCGAACGAAAGGAACCAAGCCGTGCAGGACGAACACTTCATGAAGCTCTGGGTCGAGGCGCACACCTTCTCGGCCTCGGCCGGAACCGCAACCGACGTATTGGGCGGCCGGTTCGATATGCTTCGCCAAAGCGTCGGCTCGATCCGCAAGACTTATGGACGGCAGGCACCTTCGCCCGCACCGCTGCCCGGCGCGCGGGCGCAACTGGCAAAGCTGTTCGCGCGCGCGATTCCGGCCGGTGTGCTCGCGGGAATTGTGGTCGCAGGAATCGGGGGAGTCAGCGCGCCGACCATCCCCGCCCCGCTCGCGGCAACCGCACAGGTGCAAATCCCGCGCGCCGATACGCAGATCACGCGCTTCGACCTGCCTTACGCCGCTTAGTCCTCGGCGGCGTAAGCGGCGTTTATCACAAGGCGATCGGCGCTCCATTCGGGCACCGCAGTCTCATTCATCGGCACCATGAAACGGCGGCCGTCGGCGCGCTCGATCTCGAGCACGTCCCCGGCGCCGAAATTCTCGACCGCGACGCAGCGGCCGAGCTCTTCGCCTTCGGTCGATACCGCCGCGAGACCGAGCAGGTCGGCGTGATAATATTCGCCCGGCTCCAGCGGCGGCAGCGCCGCACGCGGCACGGTCAGCAAGGTGCCGCGCATCGCCTCGGCGGCGTCGCGGCCGCTGACCTGGGCAAAGCGCGCGATCGCGCCGCCCTTGCCGTCGTCACGCAGCTTCTCGACCGTCAGCGCGCCATCATTGAAGGCGCGGTGATGCTTGAGCGCCGCCACGCCTTCTCCGAACAGTTTGAGCCGGACGTCGCCCGTCACGCCGTGCGCGCCGATGACGGCCGCCAGCGCGACGGGGCGATCAGTCACCAGGCTCAGCCCTCGGCAGGAGCCTGAGCGCTCTCGCCCTCGACTTCGCCCGGGGTATCGCCTGCGTCGCTGTCGGGAGTGGCTTCGTTGACGGCTTCGGCCGGAGCCTCGGCTTCTTCAACGACCGGTGCGGGCGCTGCAGCAGCGGCCTTGGCGGCTTCCTCGGCGTCGAGACGGGCCTGCTCGGCATCGGCGAGCTTGGACGCACGGTCCTCGGCGCGATCCTTGGCCTTCTTGCCGGGCTCGGCCTTCTTCGCGTTGTTGGTCGCGACGCGCTCCTTGATGCCGGCCTTGTCGAGCAGACGCGCGACACGGTCGGTCGGCTGGCCGCCGACGCCGAGCCAGTAGCGCACGCGGTCCTCGACCAGCTTCACGCGGTTCTCGTCGTCCTTGGCGAGCAGCGGATTGTAGGTGCCGATCTGCTCGAGATACTTGCCGTCGCGCGGGCTCCGCTCGTCAGTGGCGACGACGCGGTAATAAGGGCGCTTCTTGGAGCCGCCGCGCGACAGGCGCAGTGCAATTGCCATGGTGTTCTACCTTCCGTTCAAAGTTCTGAGTTCAAAAAATTCGCGAATTACTTCTTCAAAAACTTGCTGAGATCCCCGGCGCCGCCGAGCCCTCCAAGGCCGCTTCCGCCGAGCCCGCCAAGGCCGCCCAGCGGACCACCGGGTCCTCCCAGACCGCCCATTCCGCCAGCTCCGCCAGCTCCGCCGCCGCCGCCAAGCATCGCGGCCAGGCCCTTGAGCCCGCCCATCTTGCGGATCTGCTTCATCGCCTTGCCCATTTCCTGATGCATCTTCAGGATCTTGTTGACGTCCTGCACCTGGGTACCCGAGCCGTTGGCGATGCGGATCTTGCGGCGTGCGTTGAGCTGTTCGGGGCGCTGGCGCTCCTTGGGTGTCATCGATCCGATGATCGCGTCCATCCGCAAGAGTACCCGGTCGTCCATGCCCGAGGCCTGCATCGCGGCCTTGGCCTTCTTCATGCCCGGCATCATGCCGGCGAGCGCGCCCAGGCCGCCCATGGACTGCATCTGCTTGAGCTGCATCCTGAGGTCGTTCATGTCGAACTTGCCCTGAGCCATGCGCTCGGCGAGCTTCTCGGCGTCTTCCTCCTTGATGCTCGCCGCGGCTTTTTCGACGAGGCTGACGACGTCGCCCATGCCGAGGATGCGGCCCGCGACGCGCGAGGGCTGGAACACTTCGAGCCCGTCGAGCTTCTCGCCGGTGCCCGCAAACTTGATCGGCTTGCCGGTGACCGCGCGCATCGACAGCGCCGCGCCGCCGCGCGAATCGCCGTCCATCCGGGTGAGGACCACGCCGGTCAGCTCGACCTGGCCGGCAAAGCTCTGCGCGACGTTGACCGCGTCCTGCCCGGTCAGCGCATCGACCACGAGCAGGATCTCACGCGGATTGGCGATCGCGGAGACCGCCTTCATCTCCTCCATCAGCGTCTGATCGACATGGAGGCGTCCGGCGGTATCGAGCAGCAAGACGTCGACTGCCTGCAGCCTGGCCGCCTGAAGCGCGCGCACCGCGATATCGACCGGGGCCTGCCCCTGCACGATCGGCAGCGTTGCCACGCCGATCTGCTCGCCGAGCACCTGAAGCTGCTCCTGCGCGGCCGGACGATAGACGTCGAGCGAGGCGAGCAGCGCCTTCTTGCCGTACTTTTCCTTGAGCAGCTTGCCGAGCTTGGCGGTCGTGGTGGTCTTGCCCGAGCCTTGCAGGCCGACCATCAGGATCACGACCGGCGGCACCGCCTCGAGATCGAGGCCCGGCGTATCATCGCCGCCGAGGACTTCGATCAACGCATCGTTGACGATCTTGACGACCTGCTGGCCCGGCGTGACCGAGCGCAGCACCGACTGGCCGACGGCTTCCTCGGTGACCTTATCGACGAAGCGGCGCACCACTGGCAGCGCGACGTCGGCCTCGAGCAGCGCGATGCGGACCTCGCGCATCGCATCGCGAACGTCCTGCTCCTTGAGCGCACCGCGCCCGCGCAGCTTGTCGAACACGCCACCAAGGCGGTCAGAAAGGCTGTCGAACATGGGCAACGCACTCCGGAAAACACGCTAACGGCAAAAACGCCGGCGGACGAAACCTCGTCAGCCAGCGGCGAAAATCACGTCATCATACCACGTTTCGACGCGCGGCGATATTCGGTTGGTGGAGCCTAGCGGGATCGAACCGCTGACCTCCTGCATGCCATGCAGGCGCTCTCCCAGCTGAGCTAAGGCCCCGTACCATTCATGCGACCAGAACTCTGGCCACCCCCTGCTATCGCCGGGAGGGACGCCCTCTACGGGCGACGTTCCGGCTTGGCAAGGGGGGAAATTGCTCCGTGGAACGCAACGCGAAAAGCTCCTCCCCTTGAGGGGG
>CAJCHR010000194.1 GCA_903970225.1 Actinobacteria bacterium 21-64-8
TATTCCGAACCCAAGGGCAGATTCCCACGCGTTACGCACCCGTGCGCCACTAGACCCGAAGGTCTCGTTCGACTTGCATGTGTTAGGCATGCCGCCAGCGTTCGTTCTGAGCCAGGATCAAACTCTCAAGTTTGTGTCACGTCATTCACGGCACGGGCTCTCACCCGCAAACCGCAAACACCGAACTTCAGGGAGCCGATACCTGCACTTGTCAAACGTATGGATACGAAGGACATGTTAAAGCCTCCCTCCCCGCGCAAAGCCAAAGCTCCCCGCAGAAAAAAAAGACCCATTAGGCATCGACTTAGTACTGGTATCCGGAGCCCAAAGACCCCCGGACCAGGCGCCGTCGCCCACATGTCCCTTCATCTAAAACCAACAATGTCAAAGACCGACCAGACAACAATTGGCGGACAACCTCTTACCCCCCGATTTACATCTCGGAGGACTAAAGGGTCCGTCTGTGCTGGCGCTCTCCGAAGCCACCGAGTGAACGGTTACTGCGTCGAGGAGCGCCAGATATGCCCGGTTCCCGAGTCGGTCAAGGGCTTTATGCAGCCCATGTGAAAAAGTTGCGGGTGGCCTCGATTAAATCCGCAGCTTCAGCGATCCTTCCAGCGGATCGGCCTTCGCATCGCCTGCGCCACGGCGGATTCGAGCGTTATGGCTATGTCGAAGAACGTCATCGGCACCAACGACCAGAGGTAAGCCGGCCAGTCTGGAACACGCGCGCGACGTAGTGCGGTCAGCATCACGACCACCGGCGCAGCCGCGTAAGCAAGCGGCAACCACAGCGGCAGCCGGCCGGACAGCGACAGCCCCAGCCCGGCGACGAACACCAGCCGGTCGAGATAACCGGTCATCGCGAACATATCCTCGACGCTGCGCGCCTTGTGCCAGTTGGAGAGCAGCCCCCTGCTCCAGCGGAGCCGCTGTCGGCGGAAATCGGAGAACGTGTCGGGGACATCCTCCCGCACCGCCGCCTCGCCGATCCAACGGGTTCTCCAGCCAGCCTGGGTGAGCGCGAGCGACAGGTCGATGTCCTCCGCCGCCGATCCGACCGAGAAACCGCCGATCTGCGCGAGCGCCTCGGTCCGTACTGCGCAAAACGCACCGATCACCGGGGGCTGGAGCCACAGCCGATCCTTGCCCGCCCATGTCACGAGGTGCGAAACCCAGCGTTCGAGCGCGGCGTATCGCGCAGGGGGCGACGTCTGCTGCCGTCCCGGATCGGGATAGCCGCAGGCGCCTCCTACCCTCGGGTCAGCGAAGGCTCCGGCGAGCCAAGCCAGCGCATCGGGCGCGGGCGCCGTGTCGGCGTCGAGGACCATGACGAGTTCGGATTTCGGCGCGGCGGCAAGCGCCGTCTGCAGCGCTGCGCCCTTGCCTCCCGCTTCCGGCAGGGCGATCGCCTGCGTACGCGGGGATCGCGCGGCCCATCGCTCGATGATCGATGGCGTCGGGTCGGTCGAGCCGTCACTGACCAGCACGACGTTGAGCAAAGCGGGCGGATAGTCAGCGGCATCGAGCGCTGCGAGCAAATGCGGCAGTCCCGCCGCCTCGTCACGCGCCGCGACCAGCAGGGCGATCGAGCGCGTGCGCGAGGGCTTGATAGCACGTCGCGGGAGCAGGCTGCCGACCCAGAACAGGTAGCGCCGCACGGTGAACGCGCCGAGCAGCACTGCGACGATGCATGCGAATACAGTCATCGCCCCGCTGCCGCCGGGTTACTCAGCACGCCGCGCCATCGCGCAGCGCCTCGTAGCGCGCGCTGATATCCGATGGCGCGCCGCTCGCAATCAGCCGGCCGTGATCGAGCAGGATCGCGCGCGTGCACAGGCTCTCCATCAGGTAATCGCCGTGGCTGACGAGCAGCACCGTGCGCCCCTTCCCCGCGAGCTGGCGCAGGCGGACCAGGCATTTCTCCTGGAACTCCTGATCCCCGACGGTCAGCACCTCGTCGAGCAGGAAGATGTCGCGATCGAGGTGCGCGGCCACTGCGAACGCGAGGCGCATGTGCATGCCGCTCGAATACCATTTGACCGGGGTATCGAGGAACGCGCCGACGCCGGCAAAATCGATGATTTCGTCGATGCGCGCATGGACCTCGCTGCGTCGCATGCCGAGGATCACGCCGTTCAGGTACACGTTCTCGCGGCCGGTCAGGTCGGGCTGAAACCCGGTGCCCACTTCGAGCAGCGGCGCGACGCGGCCGCGCACTTCGATGCGGCCGTGAGTGGGCCGGATCACGTGCGACAACAGCTTGAGCAGCACCGACTTGCCCGCGCCGTTGCGCCCGACCACGCCGACGACTTCGCCGCTGGCGATGTCGAAGCTGACGTCACGCAGGGCCCAGAAACTGTCGGCTTCGGCGGCTTCGGACTGGCGGAACGGACCGCGCACGATGTCTTCGAGCGCCTGGTGCGCGCTGCGCGAGCGGTGATGGCGTAGCGGGAACGCCTTGCTGACGCCCTGCACGGAGATGGCGGTGTAGCTCATGCTCAGAGTTCGTCGGCGAACGTCGGTTCGAGCCGGCGGAAATACCAGATGCCGCCAACCAGCAGCACGGTGATCGCTCCCAGCGACACCAGCGCGGACGGGTGCAGCGGCGAGGCCGCGCTTCCCAGCAATGCCCAGCGAAACCCGTCGACCACGCCGACCATCGGGTTGAGCCCGGCCACTGTCCGCCACGGTTCCGGGATCGCCTGCGACCAGTAGGCGATCGGGGTGGCGAAGAACAACAACTGGATGAAGAACGGCAGCGCGTTGACCACGTCGCGATAGCGCACGTTGAGCACCGCGAGCCACAGCCCGAGCGCGAACGCGGTCACCAGCGCCATCACCACGAACAGCGGGATCGCGAGCAGCGCCAGCGTCGGCGGAGCGCCGTAGACGATCATGAAGATCGGAAGCAGCAGAGCCGCGACGAAGAAATCGATCGCCCCCGCCAGCGCCGCTGCGACCGGGATCAGCAGGCGGGGGAAGTAGATCTTGCCGATCAAGCTGCTGTGCGAGACGATGCTGAACGTCGTGCTGGTGAAGGCGTGGGTGAAGTAGGTCCAGGGTACGAGGCCCGCGATAACAAACAGCGGATAGGGAACGCGCCCGGTCCTGATCCCCGCCACCGAGGCGAAGCCGCTCAGCACCAGCATGATCAGCAGCGGCTGCAGCACAGCCCAGGCCATGCCGACCGCGGTGTGCTGGTAGCGCAGTTTCACATCGCGCAGGATCAGCATCGAAAGCAAGTCGCGATAGCGCCACAGCGCGGCGATGCCGCTGTCGGGGTCGGCGTGGCCGGCCTCGATGATGGTGAGCGCGGGGATCGCGGGGGGCGGAGTGTTCATCAGCATGCCATCGCGGTTGCGTAGAGCTTGAGCATCTCGGGGATCACGCGACTTTCGTGGTAGTGGCTCGCCTCGAAGCTGCGCCGTGCGGCGGCGCCCAGTTGTTGGCGCAAAACCGGATCGTCGAGAAGTGCGGTGATTGCCCTGGCCAGACCTTGCGCGTCTTCGCTCTTGACCAGCATGCCGTTGGCGCCGGGCTCGATCACCTCCGGAATGCCGCCGACCATGCTCGCGATCACTGGCTTGGCCGCCGCCATTGCTTCGAGCAGCGCCAGTGGCAAACCTTCCGTGCGTGACGGTAGGACGACGATGTCGGCGCGCGCCAGGGCGGAGGCCATGTCATCGGGCGATAGGGTTCCGGTGAAAGTCACTCTGGCGGCGATACCGAGTTCGCGGGCCTGCCGTTTGAGCGCAGAAGCCTCGCTGCCGCTGCCTGCTATGGTCAGATGGGCATCGGGGTGCGTTGGCGCGACGATCGCGAATGCCGCGAGCAACAGGTCGACGCCCTTGTGAGTCTCGAGCCGTGCCGCGCAGAGAATTTCAAGCGGACGCTCACGCGCCGCGCGCGGACCAAGATCCGGCACCGGGACGATATGACGGGTCACCACAATCGGGCGCGGATCGGCGAGCGATGCGGCCAGACTGGCGCGCGAATGCTCCGACACGCACGATAGCGTCGCCCCTAGCGCCCATCTCGGAGCCTCAGGCGTCAGTGGGCCGCCCAGTTCGCCGATCGTCACGTGCTCGGTGTAAACCAATGCGATCCCCCGCGCCCGCGCCCATTGCGCGAGCCAGATCTGGCCGAGCCGGCAGCCATGGACGTGCAATACATCGACCTTGCGTGCCTGGCTTAGCGTCCTGAGCGTCCGCAACAACCAGTGGCTCAGTATTCCGCTGCCATGGATCAGCCGGCGCTTGTCGCCATCCAGCGCGAGGTGGATGCCATTGGCCAGCCAGATAGCCCGCGGAGCGGCGTGGAATCCGACACCGGCGGCACGCAAGGCGCGCGCATAATAACTCGATCGCGGGACCGGCATCTCGCTGACGACGCTGACCGAAACGCCCGCGCGGTGCAGCGCGAGCGCGAGCTGGAGAACGTGCTGTTCCATCCCGCCGAACCGCTCGAAGCCCCAGACCACCAGCACGACGCGCAGCATCAGCCGCGTCCCGGCACGACGGCGCGCAAGGATCGCGCCGCCAGTTCCTCGACCAGCGCGGCCGCATAGCGCGCGATGCTGGGAAGCTTGTCGTGGAACTCGATGACGTCATCCGGCTGTGCCAGTCGCATCGTAGCGCGGAAATCGGTTTCATCGGGCAGCGCCCAGTCGAGCGTGTTGAGGCTCGTGGGCCAGTCGCGCCGCGCGGAATCGAATACCACCAGGCGCTTGCCGACCACGAACGGACGCTCGAAACCAAGTTCACCCAGCAGCGCCTGGAACGCCCCGGACTGGGTCTTGCCGGTGTCGAGATAGGGGAAGCGGAACCACTTGCCTGGCCGTTCGACCCGCGCCTCGGTGTAGATCGCCTCGATCGAAGCTTCGGTCCTGACGATCTCGCTGCGGGCCTGCGCGATTGTGATGCTGGAAAAATGGGGATGATCGAACGAATGGTTGCCGAGCGCGAAACCCCGCCGAACCGCATCGACGAGGATCGCCTCCCGCCCAGCGACATTGCAGCCGAGCGTGAACAGCACCGCGCGGTGCCCGCCGCCTTCGAGCAGCGCCAGCAGCTCCGGCGTCGCATCGCTCGGGCCGTCATCGATCGCGAGTGTGACTTCGCCAAAGCCCGGTCTCCAGCCCCACGATGGCCAGCGCAGCCTCATGCCGCGCGCTCCCCGGGCATAACGTAGAGTTCCTCGGTGACGCGCGCGGCGATCAGGTCTGCCAGCCAGTGCGGCAACAATGCGTGAAGCAACGGGGTGCACCAGACGAAGTGGCCCGGCCACCTGAGAATGCCGGGATCGGCAGCAAGTGCCC
>CAJCHR010000195.1 GCA_903970225.1 Actinobacteria bacterium 21-64-8
GCGCTGTCGCTTGCCGATCCGCCCGCCGCCAGGTCAGCCCCGGCGTGAACCGCCGTAGCACCGAACGCGGCCAGGACGATCAGCGGCAGAGCTGCGGCCCGGAATAGCGCCGATCCTGGACACAGTCGCAACGCCCGGAACAGCCTCGGCGTCACCGACACGCTTCCAGGCGCGGCGACCGGCCGGATCAGCACGGGCGCAACGGTGCGAACGGGTTCCACGGGCGTTCCTGACCAAGTTACGACTTGCCGGGTGGCGGCGAGGCGGTCTCCAGACTGAGCCTTCTAACGCGCTGATCGTCCGGGTCTTTCACCGTTGCAACCAGTCCGGCTTTTTTCAGCCGCTCGATCACCGTGTAGAAACCCCGATAGGACGTTCCGGCAATCGGCAATGCGCTGGTGACCGGCACGGAACCTTCGAGCCGCAAATGCAGCAGCACCCTGGCCTCCGGCGTCAGCAGCCGGATTCCACTCTGTTTTGCCAGCGCCTCATCGAACGCCAGCAGGTCACGCCAACGACGCTCTTCGACCTTGCCGGTGCCGAAAGCGTCGCGGATTGAACTCTGCTTGTCGTTCGTGGGCGTTTTCTGGGCTGTCTTACGACCCCCAATAGCCATTCAATCCCCCGAAAGAAAAATATACGCAACGAGCGCACGCAACTAACAGATGGTGCGGGAAATGCCGCAAAAAATCTCGACCAATTTGGAGCCGTTCGTCGCGCAGCATGCCCGCATCGGCAGACTTCGCGCAATAACGGTGAACCTAGGCGGAACAAACGTCCGCTAAACAGGTCCCCAACCGGTTATTTCGCCGGTGAACTCGCCGTGTCCGAAGACGCCGGTACAGGAGGCTGCTGAGCCTGTGCCTGCGCCGCGTCGGTATCGGACATCGAGCCCTTGTGCTGCGCTGCATAAGCCGCCTCCTCGGCTTCCACGCGTGCCTGAGTCTCGCGCGCATCCTTGTCGACGGTCGACAGTCTCTTGGCGCGTTCCTTGTCGATCAGGTCGCTGAACTTCACGTCGCCGCCGCCCTTGCGCTCTGCATAGGCGTTGTTGATCAGTTGCTGCTGGCACCCGGTAAAGCCGCCCGGACCTATCGGCGAACAGCTCAACGTCCCGGCCTTGCCGACGGTCTCATAGGCTTTCACCCGGTCGGTCCAGGCGCGGTTGGTCGGATTGTCGATCCCGCGCAGCGGAGCGGGAATGCGATAACGCTCACCCTCGTCCTTGCGCGCGCAGACGGTAATCTCGTTGGGAGACGTCGCCTGCGGGCAAGGATCGTCACCGTAGACGATCAGCTGGTTGACCTTTTCCTCGCCCGGATTCGGCGCCGGAGGTCCAGCGGGATCGGTCTGCGCAAACGCCAGCAGCGGCACCGCAAGCAAGGCGGTAGCAGCGGCAAGGCTCAGGCGAGACAAGGGGCTCAGGCGGGACAAGTGGCAACTCCTCGAACTTCAGGCACCCTGGATATAGGAGCAGCGCCAGTGAATGTCAGCGTCAACGCATTCCCGCGAGCAAAGCTGCGATCCGGCATCAAACGCGTTCGGACAGCCGGATCGCCAGGCGGCACCCCAGCCGGATCGCGCCCGAGAGCAGCGGATAGGCCGGCGCGCGCTCGGCACCCGCTGCAATCGCGGTCGCATGATGCGTGCGCTCTTCGGTGCGGAACTCGCCGATCGTCTGCGAAAGCTCGGGATCTTTAGTGCCGAGCGCATCGAGCTGCGCGGTGTAATGCTTGTCGATCTCTTCCTCGACCGCGGCGGTGCAGGCCATCGCCGCCTCGGGACCGAGCAGCGCGGTGGCCGCGCCAAGCGCGAAGCCGGCCGCCGACCAGAGCGGCTGAAGCAACGTCGGGCGCACGCGGCGCTCGGCGAGCAGCGCATCGAACCGCACGCGGTGCGCTTCCTCCTGTGCGGCCATGTGCGCAATCGCGCGTGCGGCGGCGCCCTGCGTGCCCATCACCGCGAGCTGTCCCGCATAGATCCGCGTCGCGCCGAACTCGCCCGCCTGATCGACACGCAGCATCCGCTCCGTATCCCGATCAACTTGAGCCTGTCGAAGGGTCATCGCGCGGCCTTCCTTGCCTTTGCGAGCAGCCAGAAGATCGCGATCGCGGCGATTGTCGAGAACAGGAAATTCCAACCCGCGAGCGAGATGTGAAACAGAGTCCACTGCGGCACGTCGCAGCGGATCACCGGCGCGGCCATGATCGCGGCGAGCGGATCGGCGCTGTCCTTCAGCGACATCGCGGTGCAGGCGGTCGGCCCCTTCCACCAATGATATTCGACCCCGGCGTGAAACGCGCCGATCAGCCCCGCGATCAGGATCGCGAACCCCGACAAGGCGGTGAAAGCCCCGGCAGCGGCCGGCATCGCGAACGCCAGCGCCGCCAATCCGAGCGCCGCGAAATGCGGGTAGCGCTGCCACCAGCACATCTCACACGGCGCGAGCCCGAACGCATATTGCCCGACATAGGCCCCGCCGAGCAGCAGAAGCGGCGCCAGCAACGCGATCCAGCGCGCTTGCCGCAAGGGCGGCGTCAGCAGTGAAATCGCCATCCCGGCCGCTCAGCGCTTGCTGCTGGCGAGCTGCGGAACCGCGGTGCGCCGCAGGGTCTGGAGCGCGTAATAGAGCTGGAAGTCGTCGATCTTCTTGGCCTTGAGTTCGGCTGCGGTCATCGTGAAGCGCGGATCGGCCTTGCGGTCGGTTTCCAGCTCCTTGTCCTTGAGGCTGACCTCGTTGATCAGGTGCCCGCGAAGGTCGCTCTCATGAAGCGCGCGGTCGTTGCGCTCGGCCGCATCGGGATCGGTCAGCTGCGGCACGCGGATGTCGGGCTCGATACCGCCCTCCTGGACCGAGTGGCCCGAGGGGGTGAAGTAGCGCGCCGTCGTGAGCTTGATCGCGCTGGTCGCGTCGAGCTGGATCATCGACTGCACGCTGCCCTTGCCGAACGTGCGCTCGCCCATGATCACCGCGCGGTGATGGTCCTGCAGCGCGCCGGCAACGATCTCGGAGGCCGAGGCGCTGCCCGCATCGACCAGCACGATCAGCGGAACGCCCTGAGCGGCATCGCCCGGGAACACGGTTTCGGCGCGGTAGAACTGGTTCTCGGACGCGATGCGGCCGCGCTGCGAGACGATCACGCCGTTGCTGATGAACAAGTCGGACAGCGCCACCGCCTCATCCAGTGAGCCGCCCGGGTTCTCGCGCAAGTCGAGTACCAGCCCGGTGAGCTTGCCGCCGGTGTCGGTCTTCATCTTGGTGATCGCCTGGTTGACGAACTTGCCGACGTCGCGGGAGAACTCGTTGACCGTGACGATGCCGATATTGCCCTCGAGCTTCGATGTCACCGGCTCGAGCGTGATCACGCCGCGGGTCACGCTGACATCGAACGGATCGTCGCGGCCGGGACGGAATATCGTCAGCTTGACGCTGGTGCCCGCCGCGCCGCGCATGCGTTGGACTGCGTCGTCGATATCGCCATCGTAATAGAGCTTGCCGTCGATGTGCGTGATGAAGTCGCCTGCCTTGAGCCCGGCCTTGTCCGCCGGGCTGCCACGGAACGGCGAGACGATCTTCACCGCGCCCTGGTCCATCACCACCGAAAGGCCCAGGCCCGAATAATTGCCGTCGATCATCGTCTCGAGCCGCTGAAGCGAAGGTCCGTCGAGATAGTCGCTGTGAGGATCGAGGCTGGAGAGCATCCCCTGAATAGCGCCCTTGAGCAGCTTGTCGTCATCGACCGGATCGACGTAATTCGCCTTCACGATCTGGTAGATTGCCACAAGCTTGCCGAACTGCGGCCCGCTCTTGCCATCGACCGCGGCGAGACCCGCGGTCGTCGCCGGGACCAGCGCCAGAGCCGTCATCAGCATCAGCGGGCGCGAGAGGGATGCGAGTTTCATTTGCGACACACCGTTGGTTCAGCCCGCTTCCTTACGACCATCGGATCGCAAACGCCAGTTGACCGAACACCGATACGGCCCCGCGGTTGCACGGCGGATGAACCCCGATCGTCGGATACGCGCGCTTATCCCTGTCTGGCGCGCAGCCGGGTGACGACCGCCGCCTGTTCCTCGGCAATGGCCGAGACTTCGTCGCGCGCCGTGACGATCGCGGCGGTGTCGGCGTCCTCGATCCCTGCCTGACCCGTGCGGTTGTCGACTTCGAGCTGATCGAGCTCGGCAAGCGCCTGCACTGCGGGATCGCGCGCGCTTTCGAGCAGCGCGAGCGCCACCGAGGCCCGCGCCCAGCTGTCGCTGCCGGGACTCCCGCCCGCGGCCAGCGCGCGCTCGGCCGCCGTCTGCCTGGACGCGAAGTCCGCGCGCGATCCCCGCGCCTGATCGAGCAACCTGGCGATATGCGCCGCAAGCTCCGCGCTCACGCCGCTCGGCGGCGTCGCGAGCTCGGTCGAGGCGGTACCGGGGATGAAGGCCATGCGTTCGGCAGGCCAGCGCTCAAGGGAGGGGTAGCGTGCGGTCGAAGCCGCACACCCGCTCATCGTCAGCACGGATGCGAAACAAAGCAGGTTGCAAGCGAGACTGGCGCGCGTCATCGCCAAGCCCATAGCACGCGTCCACGCGGCGGCGAGAGCCAATCGCGCGGTCCGGGTCTGCCGGCACCGGCCAGCGCGCCCGACTCGTTGACAGCCCCGCCACCTTCGACTAACGGCAC
>CAJCHR010000196.1 GCA_903970225.1 Actinobacteria bacterium 21-64-8
GGCGTCGGCTCGGTGTAGCCGGACGTTTCGACCGACCGCAACAATTCGTCAGAGAGGCCGAGATCGGCGAAAGTCATGTATGCAGGTTTCCGGATATGAGCGCGGTTGCCTCAACATGGGGGCGCCGCGGCGCCGCGACAAATGCCGACGGCAAGCGCCCGCGCCATTACGGAAAACGCCGTGGAAGTCAAGGAAACCGCGCGGCGATTGGCCGGCTTAATCGCCGACTTCGACCAGCTCGCGGATTTGCTTGAGCCGGCAGTTCGCGCCTGCGCGCGAAAGCAGCCGATCCCGGTCTACGCACAGCTTCGCATCCGGGGAATTGGCGAGGTAGAACCCCTGGTAATAATCGCGCGCCTCGCACCCCTTCTCGAGCAAGGCGCTGAACACGCGGTTGTCGCGCGTGAACAGGAACAGCCGCCGTCCCGCACCCGCGCCGACCGAGCTGAAGTTGTTCGCCCCGATGCATTTGCCCGCCTTGGTCCGCGCATAGCGCGGGGCCGAAACCGTGCGCGATTCCTCGATCTCCAGCTCCAGCGGCATCGGCCCCTGGCGCGGACCGATGCGGATCTGCAGATGCTGCTCGATGCGCACCTGATAGGACACGTCCTTGCGGATCCCGCCGACCGGACCGTCCAGCGGTCCGTCGCTCAGCGCTTCCCATCCGGTTTCACCCGCAGCCAGCCCGGCTGTCGGCGGGGCAGGCAGAAGCAGCGCGAACGGCGCCAGCAGGGCAAAAGTCAGCGGCATGGAAAGTCTTGGCGGCCTTCGAAAAAACGCAAATCGGGGTTTCTGTGCACGGACCGATCGCTTTCGCCAATTGAACCGCCGCTTAACTTTCAGATCGCGAGTGCACATTGCGGTACACCGTGGCATTAGTGCCACGCATGAGCGACACCGTTACCTTCCTCGAGGAAGCTTCGTCCCGCCTCGGCCCGCGCGGCCTCACGCGCGATGCCGATCTGATCGAACCGTGGCTGACCGACTGGCGCGGCGTGTTCACCGGCAAGGCGCTGGCGATGGCCTCCCCGTCGAGCACCGCAGAGGTCGCCGAGCTGGTGAAGCTTTGCGCGCGGCACGGTGTGCCGATCGTGCCCCAAGGGGGCAACAGCGGCATGGTCGGGGGGGCTACTCCCGACGAGACCGGCCGCGCGCTGCTGCTGTCGCTGCGCCGGCTCGATACGCTGGCGATCGACAGCGACGCGCGGCGCGCAACCGGCGGCGCGGGCGTGGTGCTACAGACGCTGCATGAGAAAGTGGCGCGGCACGGTCTGCGCTTTCCGCTGACGCTCGGCGGCAAGGGCTCGGCCACGATCGGTGGTCTGGTCTCGACAAATGCCGGGGGCACGCAAGTGCTGCGCCACGGTGCGATGCGCTCGTTGATCCTCGGGCTGGAGGCGGTGCTGGCGGACGGAACCGTATTCTCGGCGCTGACCCCGCTCAAGAAGGACAACCGCGGGTTCGATCTCAAGCAGCTGCTGATCGGCTCCGAAGGCACGCTTGGCATCGTCACTGCCGCGACATTGCGTCTGGTGCCGGCGATCGCCGACCGGGTGGTGATCTGGGCGGGCGTGCCCTCGCTTCAGGCCGCGCGCAAACTGCTGCTGTTCTGCGAGGACGCTGCGGGCGAGGCGCTCGAAGGTTTCGAGGTCCTGCCGCACCTTTGCCTTCATGCCGTGCTCGATCATCTTCCCGCCGCGCGTCCGCCGCTGAACGGACAGCACGCGTGGCATGTGCTGATCGAGGTTGTCGCCGACAGTTCGGGCGCCGCGACCTTGCGCGATCGCTGCGAGACGATGCTGGCCGACGCGTTTGGGCGCGATCTGCTCGAAGATGCGACGATCGCCGCGAACGACACGCAAGCCGAGGCATTCTGGCTGATCCGCGATTCGATCGCGCCCGCCGAACGTGCGCGCGGGCCGGCGGTGCAGCACGACATCTCGGTGCCAGTCGAGAAGATGCCCGACTTCGTCGACGCGATCACCCCCGCGATCGAGCGGGAATGGCCGGGCACCGAAGTCGTCGCGTTCGGCCATCTGGGCGACGGCAACGTCCACCTTCACGTCATCGCGCCCGAGGGCGCCGACCCCGCCTGGCCAAAGGGCGTGGGCAAGACGATCAGCGCGCGGGTCTATGATTTCGTGACCGAATGGGGCGGCTCGATCTCGGCCGAGCACGGCATCGGCCAGCTCAAGCGCGGCGAGCTGTCGCGGCTCGGCGATCCGGCGGCACTGGCGATCATGCGCCGGGTCAAGGCTGCGCTCGATCCCGCAGACCTGCTGAACCCGGGGAAGTTGATCTGAGTCCACGCAACCTTGACCGCCAACGGCCGACTCGGTAAGGGCGGCGCCTTCCCGAGACCCGGGCAAATCATTCTAAGCGAGTAGAGCCATGTCCCGCATCTGCGAACTGACCGGCAAGGGCCGTCAAGTCGGCAACAACGTCAGCCACGCCAACAACAAGACCAAGCGCGTCTATCTGCCCAACCTGCAGAACGTGACCTTGCTGTCCGAAGGACTCGACCGCAGCTTCCGCCTGCGCGTTTCGACCAACGGCCTGCGCTCGGTCGAGCATGTCGGCGGGCTCGACAACTGGCTGCTCAAGACGGCGAACGTGAAGCTTTCGCTCCGCGCGCAGAAGATCAAGCGTGACCTCGCCAAGAAGGTCGCCGTCGCGGCCTGAATGGAATTCCTCCCTTTCCGCGACTGCGGATAGGGAGGCTTTAGTCAGGCATAGCGCAGAGGGTCTGCGCGGACCGCTAACGTACTCTCCCCACCTGCACCGTCATGCTGAACTTGTTTCAGCATCCATCGAGCCGCAGGTACCGTGCGTCGACCGGCTCGCCCTGGTATCGGCAAGCCTCAAAAGGCGCGTCCAGGCGGCCACGGCACGGGAGGAGGAATGGACCCTGAAACGAGTTCAGGGTGGCAAGTGTCCGAAAATGTGGCCCTCAAGGCCCCGCGACCGCGCCTTCGCTGCGCGGATCGACGCCGCCCGCAAGGTGGCCATCGACCACTTCCACCGCATTGGCCTTGAAGCCTGCAGGCATCGCCTGCGCGTCGGTGTGACCCAGCGCGATCAGCGCGGGAAGCATGGGTTCCAGATAGGTGCCCTGTTCCACGCGCACGGTGTCGGTCGGCGCGAATATCTGCGGCAGAGCGATCGCCTGTTGCGCGGTGAGCTTCCAGTCCAGCACGCCGATGATCGCCTTGATCACTTGCGCCGGGATCGTGGCGCCGCCGGCCGCGCCGATCGCGAGGCGCAGGTGCCCGGCCTGATCATAGACCAGCGTCGGCGACATCGAGCTGCGCGGGCGCTTGTGGCCCTCGACCCGGTTGGCCGCGGGCTTGCCGTCGAGCTCGGGCGGGAAGTTGAAGTCGGTCAGCTGGTTGTTGAGGAAATAGCCGTTGACCATCAGCCCCGACCCGAACGCGCTCTCGATCGTGTTGGTATAGCTGACCACGCCGCCCCAGCGATCGACCGCAACGAAGTGCGTGGTGCCGTGCTCGACGCCATCGGGACTATCGGCGCGCGTGAGGCCTTCGGCGCCCGGCGGGGTGCCTGCGGTGACCTTGAGCATGGTATGTGCCGGATCGATCAGCGCGGAGCGGCTGGCAAGATACGTCGGATCGGTAAGCCCCTTGAGCGGCACCGTGACGAAGCCCGGATCGCCGAGATAACGCGCGCGGTCGGCGTAGGCGAGGCGCATCGATTCGGCGATCAGGTGCCAGGCGGTCGGCGACCTCGCGCCCAGCCCCGAAAGGTCGAAGCGCTCGAGCTGCTTGAGCGTCGCATAAACCGTGGTGAAGCCCGAGGACGAGGGCCCCATTCCGCAGATGCGCCACTGGCGGTACGGCGCGCAGACTGGCGGGCGCGGGATCGCGTGGTATTCGCTGACGTCCGCGAGGGTCATCACCGAAGGGTTGTGCGCGGCGCCATCGACTTTGGCGACGATCGCGGCCCGGTTGCTGCCTGCGTAGAACGCCGAGGCGCCTTCTTTCGCGAGCCGCCCGAAGAACGCGGCGAGGCGCGGATTGCGCACGCGTGTTCCCGCGGCGACCGGCTCGCCGCTGGCGGTGTAGAACAACTGCCGGGCGTAAGGATCGAGCGCGCCGGTCGCCGGATATTCCACCAGCGACGCATGCAGGCGCGGAGTCACCACGAAGCCATCGCGCGCCAGCCGGATCGCGGGATCGAACAGCTTGGCCCACGCCAGCTTGCCCCAGCGGGCATGCGCGGTCGCCGCGACCGAGACCGCGCCGGGTACGCCCACGCTCTTGCCGCCGGGCTGCGCGTCCTGGAACGGCATCGGCTGGCCGTTGACCAGCCACCAGTCGGGCGTCGCCCTGGCCGGCGCCCATTCGCGGCCGTCGAGCGTATCGACCTGGCCTTGCGCGTCGCCGTGGAGCAGATAGCCGCCTCCGCCGATCCCCGAACTCTGCGGCTCGACCACGGTCAGCGCCAGCATGGTCGCCAGCGCCGCGTCGGTGGCGTTGCCGCCCGCATGCAGGATCGCCGCGCCCGCCGCCGAGGCGCGCGGGTCAGCGGACGAGACCAGCTCCGCTTCGCTCGTCGGTGCAACCGCGGGAGCACGGGCAGCGACGGGCAAGGGCGCAAACGCCAGCGAGAGCGCTAGCGCAACGAGTGGGAGGGAGGGCAGTGACGCCCGGCGCGCAGGAGACATGATCATGGCGCGGACGCTATTCGGAGCCGACCGCTTCGGCAATCGCGGAAAAGCCATCGCGCCGCATCAGTTCCGCTAATCCGGCCAGCAGCCTGCGTGCGATCCCCGGCCCTTCGTAGACCATCGCACTGTACAGCTGCACCAGGCTCGCCCCGGCGCGAATGCGCGCCCAGGCGTCCTCGGCGCTGGCGATGCCGCCAACCCCGATCAGTGGCACCGCGCCGCCGGTGGCCTGGCGGAAGTCACGCAGGCGCTGGAGCGCAAGTCCCTTGAGAGGCGCGCCTGACAGTCCCCCACTCTCACCGGCATGCGCCGACCTGAGCGCGGGACGCGAGATCGTGGTGTTGGCGACGATCAGCGCGCCGAGCGCCTTGTCGATCGCGATCCGCGCGATGGCGTCGATATCCGCGCGCTCCAGATCGGGCGCGACCTTGAGGAAGATCGGCGGCCCCTGTGGCCCGCGCGCCGCGATCACCGCATCGAGCAGCGCGGTCAGCGCGCCCTCGTCCTGCAGCGCGCGCAGCCCGGGGGTGTTGGGGCTGCTGACATTGACCGCCAGATACGTCGCGTAAGGCGCCATGATCCGCGCCATCGCCGCGTAATCGGCGATGCGATCGGCCGCGTCCTTGTTGGCGCCGACGTTGATGCCGACGACCCCGGGTTTTCCCGCCCGC
The DNA here is from genome assembly GCA_903970225.1 of Actinobacteria bacterium 21-64-8. GTDB lineage: Bacteria > Pseudomonadota > Alphaproteobacteria > Sphingomonadales > Sphingomonadaceae > Novosphingobium. The sequence goes on from CAJCHR010000196.1 coordinate 5,359, forward strand.
GCTTTGAGCCGCAGCACTGCCGCCCCGGCGCCGGCATTGTTGAACCCCATGCGATTGATCACCGCCGCGTCCTCGGCGAGCCGGAACAGCCGCGGCTTCGGGTTGCCCGCTTGCGGCAGTGGCGTGATCGAGCCGACCTCGGCGAACCCGAATCCCAGCCCCAGGATCGCGTCGGGCACTTCGGCGTTCTTGTCGAACCCCGCGGCGAGGCCGAGCGGGCTCGGGAATTCGATCCCGGCGACTCGGGAAGCAAGCGTGGGGTACGAAGGTGCCGGTCTGCCGGGAAATAGCCGCAGCGCGGCGATGGCAATGCCGTGCGCGCGCTCTGCGTCGAGCCGGAAAAATAGCGGTTTGAGCAGTGTGTAGACGGTCATCAGCGGCTCGTAGTCCTCCATGAAGGTCGGCTCAACTGCCGCTCCATGGCCCGGACGCCGCACTGCACGTTTTTTGCGCAGCGCAGCGGCATTGTCGCTTTTCTACAATTTTCAGGACCGTGCAGCGCCTAATGAGCCACTGCGACCCGAAGGGCTCGTGACGCTTATCGCGCGAGTTCTTTTACCTCAGGCGGCCTCCTGCATCACGCAGGGGGCCGCCTTTTTTATCGGCTATCCTCGATCGGCGCGTTGAAATCCCCGCGCAATCGGCTTAGGTCGAAACCGGATCGAATTGGTCCAGTTTCGCGGTCAGCGCGAAACGACTCATCCGGAGCAGCGTGTGCGTCTTTCGAGCATGGCCGATTATGCGATCGTCGTGATGGCTGCTGCGGCGCGGCAATGCGGGCGCAAGCGCATCTCCGCCGGAGAGATTGCCGTGCGCACGGGGATCCCCGCGCCGACCGTGCAGAAGCTGGTCAGCCGGCTCACCGCCGCCGGCCTGCTGCGCTCGGTGCGCGGCGCGGGCGGGGGGCTTCATCTTGCGCGCCCGGCGGCATCGATCAGCGTCGCCGACATCGTCGAGGCGGTGGAAGGCCCGATCGCGCTCACGTCCTGTGTCGAGGTGGGCGCAGGCCGGCATGAGTGCACGCTTGAACAGGCCTGCTCGATCAAGCCGCACTGGCCCGCGGTGAACAACGCGCTACGCGGCGCGCTGGCCGCGGTAAGCCTTGCGGGGCTTACCGAAGCACCGGTAACGGCCTCGCTTCCCACATCCATTTCGGTTCCGGCCCCAATTTCGGTTCCAGAAGGAGCCCCGGCATGAACGAACAGACCGTCCTGAAGGATCAGGCCGCGCATGACGCGGCCGCGCGCGTCGCCGATTACGAGCACGGCTGGTCCGCCGACATAGAGACCGATTTCGCGCCCAAGGGCCTCAGCGAAGACACCGTCCGCTTCATCTCGGCCAAGAAGAACGAGCCCGAGTGGATGCTCGACGCGCGGCTCAAGGCCTATCGCCACTGGCTGACGATGACCCCGCCCGACTGGGCCAAGCTCAACGTGCCGCCGATCGATTACCAGGACGCGTATTACTACGCCGCGCCCAAGGCCAAGCCGATGCTGGGCTCGCTCGACGAGGTCGATCCCGATATCCTCGAGGTCTACCGCAAGCTCGGCATCCCGATTGAGGAGCAGAAAGTGCTCGCCGGGGTCGAAGGCGCGCGCCGGGTCGCGGTGGACGCGGTATTCGATTCGGTCTCGGTCGCGACCACCTTCCGTAAGGAGCTTGAGCAGGCGGGGGTGATCTTCCGCTCGATCTCCGAGGCGATCCGCGAGTATCCCGAGATGGTCCGACGCTGGCTCGGCAAAGTCGTGCCGATGCACGACAACTACTTCGCGGCGCTCAACTGCGCGGTCTTTTCGGACGGTACCTTCGTCTACATCCCCGAGGGCGTGCGCTGCCCGATGGAGCTGAGCACCTATTTCCGCATCAATGCCGAGAACACCGGACAGTTCGAACGCACGCTGATCGTCGCCGATCGCGGCAGCTACGTCAGCTACCTCGAAGGCTGCACCGCGCCGATGCGCGACGAGAACCAGCTTCACGCCGCCGTGGTCGAACTGGTCGCCCTCGACGACGCCGAGATCAAGTACTCGACTGTGCAGAACTGGTATCCGGGCGACGCGAACGGCAAGGGCGGCATCTACAATTTCGTGACCAAGCGCGGCGATTGCCGCGGCGCGCATTCCAAGATTTCCTGGACACAGGTCGAAACCGGCTCCGCCATCACCTGGAAATACCCCAGCTGCATACTGCAGGGTGACAATTCGGTGGGTGAGTTCTACTCGGTTGCCATCGCCAACAATTACCAGCAGGCCGATACCGGCACCAAGATGATTCATATCGGCAAGAATACGCGCTCGACGATTATCTCCAAAGGTATCAGCGCGGGCAAGGCGCAGAACACCTATCGCGGGCTGGTGAAAATTCTGCGTACCGCCAAGGGCGCCCGCAACAAGACGCAATGCGACAGCCTTCTGATTGGCGACAAATGCGGCG
>CAJCHR010000197.1 GCA_903970225.1 Actinobacteria bacterium 21-64-8
GCGTGCGGCTTGGGCGCGATCGGACGGTCGTCGTCCCGCGCCTACCTGAGCGCGGCGACGAGATCGGGCTGCTCGCGCGCGCGATCTCGGACATGACTCTCGCGCTGCGCCAGCGGATCGACGCGGTCGAAAGCTTCGCCGCCGATGTCGCGCACGAGCTGAAGAACCCGCTCGCCAGCCTGCGCAGCGCGCTCGAGTCGCTCGACCGGGTCGAGGACCCCGCGCTGCGCCGCCAGTTGATGGGCATCGCCAGCCATGACGTGCGCCGGATCGACCGGCTCATCACCGAGATCGCCGATGCGAGCCGAATCGATGCCGAACTGAGCCGCACCGAGTTCGAGCCGGTCGACATGGCGCAGCTCGCCAGCGCGCTTGTCGGCGAGCGGCAGGATCGCGGCGTCAACGGCGCCTCGCCGGTCGCGATCGAGCGCTGGGGCCGCGGGTCGGCCGTCGTGGCCGGCGACCCGGGGCGGCTCGAGAGCGTGCTGCACAACCTGCTCGACAATGCAGTCTCGTTCTCACCGGAGGGTGCGCCGATCGAAGTGTCGGTCGCGAGCGGCGGCGAACGGGTGATGCTGTCGATTTCAGATCACGGTCCTGGCATCCCGGAGGCGGCGCGTGAAAGCGTGTTCGACCGGTTCCACTCGCTGCGGCCGTCAGGAGAGGATTTCGCCAGTCACAGCGGCCTCGGACTCGCGATTGCTCGTACTATCGTCGAGGCGCATTATGGCACGCTCACCGCGCATGACCGGATCGACGGGACGCAAGGAACGACGATGATCGTCGACCTTCCGGTGCAAGAGGGCGCGCCATGACCGCGCATCAGGCCAGCTGCGTGGCGATCGGTGGCATCGGGCTGCTGATCGAAGGCGCGCCAGGCAGCGGCAAGAGCAGTCTTGCGCTCGCGCTGATCGATCGCGGCGCGGTGCTCGTGGGTGACGATGGGGTCTTGCTGGAGGCGCAGGGCGAGCGACTGGTTGCGCGGCCGCACCCCGAGACGCGCGGGTTGCTGGAAGTCCGCAATCTGGGGCTCCTGCCCTTCCCAGTGCGCGAGAGTGTGCTGGTGACGCTCGTCATCGCACTCGATCCAGACGCACCGCGCTTTATCGAATTGCCCGAGCGGCGAGAACTGCTCGGCGTCATCGTGCCGCGTCTGCAGTTCGCGCCGCACGATCCGCTGCTGGCGATCAAGGCCGAACTTGCGCTGTCCCGCTTCGGTACAGCCGCCGGGCCCCTTCCCTTCGGGACCGAATGAGCGCAACGCTCGCTCCGATGTCGAGCGACCTTCCCGCTTCCGATACTGCTCACCGGCAACGATTGCTGCTCGTGATGGGTCTGCTGGGCGCCGGCAAGACGACTGTGCTGCGCGAACTCGAGGATCGCGGCTGGGAGGCGATCGACAACTTCCCGGTACGCCTGCTCGAACGGCTGCTCGACAGCCCGCGCAAGGCCAGCGGCGAACTGCGTTCACCCCTGGCGATCGGGTTCGACTCGCGTACCCGCGGTTTCAAGCCCGAGGCCGTGACGACCTTGCTGGACCAGCTTGCCGCACGCGACGATATCGAGCTTTCTTCACTGTTCCTCGAGTGCTCCGACTTCGAGCTCGAACGGCGCTATAACGAGACCCGGCGGCGCCATCCGCTGGCGGGCGACTCGCCGGTATCGCTGGGGATACAGGCCGAGCGCGAACTGCTCGAACCCGTGCGCCGGGCAGCCGAGACAATCATCGATACCAGCGACATGACCTCAAACGGGCTGCAGCAAGCGATCCGCGAACGTTTCTCGCTCGACGAGCATCAAGACCTGACCGTTACCGTATCGAGTTTCGGCTTCTCGCGCGGAATGCCGCCGCTGGCTGACCTCGTTTTCGACATGCGCTTCCTCGACAACCCGCACTGGGATGCGGAACTGCGCCCGCTCACCGGCAAAGACGCGCCGGTGGGCGATCATATCCGCCGCGATCCGGCTTTTCCCGAGGCGTTCGAGCGCATCCGAGACCTTATCCTGATGCTGCTCCCGCGCTATCACGCGCAGGGCAAGGCCTACGTTCACATCGCTTTTGGATGTACCGGCGGACGGCATCGTTCGGTGTACATGGCGGAGGAGATCGCGAACGTCTTGCACGGGGCCGGTTTTTCGCCCACATTGCTGCATCGCAACCTACCGTCGCGTTCTGCCGATCCGGGGGGGAAAGGCGCAACATGACGACAAAAAGCGCCATATTGCACGGCGTTGTCGGATGCAGGGGGCTCGCTTTTCGAACATGATCGGCCTGATTCTCGTCACGCATGGAAGGCTCGCAGACGAGCTTGTTAGTGCGATGCAGCATGTGGTCGGCAAGCAAGAGGCCGTCGAGACGATCTGTATCGAGCCTGACGACGATATGGAGCTGCGCCGGCAGGACATCGCCGAGGCCATCGCCCGCGTCGACTCGGGAGAGGGCACGATCATCCTGACCGACCTGTTCGGCGGCACCCCGTCCAACCTGGCGATTTCGCTGATGCATGCGGGCACGGTCGAGGTGATCGCCGGGATCAACCTGCCGATGCTGATCCGCCTCGCCAAGGCGCGCACCTGCATGTCGGTGCGCGACGCGGTCAATGCCGCGCGCGACGCGGGCCGCAACTACATCACGGTCGCGTCGGAATATCTCGGCCAGAACGTTTAGGCCGTGGCGGCTTCCGCATGCGCGGAAAAGTTGCTCTAAGCATGCCATGAGCGAAGCACGCGAGACCGTCGAGATCGTCAACAAGCGCGGGCTGCACGCACGTGCCAGCGCCAAGTTCGTCAACATGGTCTCGGCCCTGCCCGACGGCGTGTCGGTCAAGGTGCTCAAGGACGGCTCGGAAGTCGAGGGTGCCTCGATTCTCGGATTGATGATGCTCGGAGCAGCCAAGGGCGAGCACATCGAGATCCTTTGCGAGGGTGCGGGTGCCGACGATGCGCTCACCCAACTCGTGACGATGGTGCGCGACGGATTCGGCGAGGAATAACCATGTATTCGCGCCGGCTGATCACCGGCTTTTCCAACCCCACCGTCAAGTTCCTCCGCTCCCTGCGTGAAAAGAAGCACCGGCGGGTCGAACAGCGTTTTCTCGCCGAAGGGCTGCGTCTGCTCACTGACGCACGAGAGTCGGGCCGTCTTCCAGAAATCCTGGTCATGGCCACCGGCCGACCGCCACATCCGCTGCTCGAAGCACTGGAAGCTGATGTCGTGCACGCGGGCGGCGAAGTGGTCGAGATGGACGAAGAGATCCTCGCCAAGGTCACCGGCAAGGACAATCCCCAGGCGGTCGCAGGCGTGTTCGCGGAGTTCGACACCTCGCTCGCGAACCTTGATCGCGCCGCCGCGCCGATCTGGCTGGTGGCGCAGGCGCTGCGCGACCCCGGCAACCTGGGCACGATGCTGCGCACCGGTGATGCGGTGGGTGCCGGCGGCCTGATCCTGATCGACGATTGCGCCGATCCGTTCTCGGTCGAGGCGGTACGCGCGAGTATGGGCGCCATCTTCACGCAGCGCGTCGCGCAAGCCCGCTGGGAGGATTTTGTCCCGTGGCTGCGCGAGGGCCCGGGCCAGCTCGTCGCCGCCTCCCTGCGCGATGCGCATCCGTATCGCAGCGCGCCTTACGTCTCGCCGTGCTTTCTGATGGTCGGCAACGAATCGCGCGGGCTTCCCGAGGCTTACGAGGACGCCTGCGACTTGCGTGTGACCATCCCGATGCTCGGCCGCGCCGATAGCCTCAACGCGGCGGTCGCGGCGGCGGTGCTGGCATACGAAGCGCTCGCCACGCTGCCACGCTGACTCAGCCGGCGGATTCGATTCCGATGGCGGGCTCGACCCTCTCTTCGTCCACAGACACTCTCATTGCCGGACCTGTCACCATCTCGCGGAACGCTCGCGCCGTCGGTGACAGTTGGTGCTTGTGGATCATCCACAATCGGCTTCGCACCGGATCGGCGAGGCTACGGAACACGAGATTGTCGACGTGCACACGCGCCAGTGAAGGCGCGAGCAGAGTCGCCCCGAAGCCCGCCGCGACAAGCCCGAGCAGCGTCGCGAAACTGCTGGCATGTAGCGCGATACGCGGCTGAAAGCCCGCCGCCTCGCACAGCGCCAAGAAGTGCTCGTTGAACCCCGCGCCATTGGCTGCGCCGTAAAGCACCAGCGGAACGCCCGCGAGATCGGCGATACGCACTTCGGCATCATGCTGGGCAAGCGGATGCTCCCGGCGCAGGGCCAGCACCATTTCCTCCTCGATCAGGCACTGGCAGGTCAGTCCCGCGGGGAGGGCCGGTCGATCGAACGCACGAACGATGCCGATATCGAGCTCGTCGTTGACGATCTGGAGAATCTGATCGTCGCGTGGAAGCTCTTGCAGTGCCAGTTCGACCAGCGGGTGGCTCTGACCGAACCCGTACAGAGCATCGGCGATCTTCGGCACGAACGGCGCCGACGCGGTGAAGCCCAGCCCTAGCCGGCCGAGTTCGCCGCGCTCGGTCTCACGTACCACACGCACGGCACGATCGAACTGGGCGAGCGTCTCACGTGCTTCGGGCAGGAACATGCGGCCCGCTTCGGTCAGCTTCACGCGGCGGCTGGTACGTTCGAAGAGCCGCGCGCCGAGTTCGTCTTCCAACGCGCGGATCTGCTGGCTTAGCGGCGGCTGGGAGATGCCGAGGCGCATCGCGGCGCGTCCGAAATGCATCTCCTCGGCAACGCAGACGAAATAGCGGAAGTGGCGCAAGTCCATTCGATCAAGACCCATTCGATATCAATCGCAAGGTATCAGATATTGGACACGGAACAACCGGCACCCCATTTGGCGCTCCAGACGGCGGTCGCTTGCGATCCGCTTACGACTGCAATGCTGCGGCCACGGCACGTTTCGAAGGATACGTGACCGATTGCATAAGAGGGCACAGGCGGCTCAAAGAAGCGATAGGCGTCTGGAGAGGCGGAGCGTTGTTGCGGTCGCGGCCATGGCCCGGCCGCCGGAGTGGTGAATGATCGGAATCGTCAAAGTCGCGCTGCACCGCCCGCTCACGTTCATCGTGATGGCGATCCTCATCGCGATCGTTGGCACACTCGCGGCGGTGCGCACGCCCGTCGATATCTTTCCTAACATCCGCATTCCGGTGATCGCGGTGGCCTGGCAGTACACCGGCCTTCCCCCGCAGGACATGGCCAACCGGATCGTCGGTCCCTACGAGCGCGTGCTGACCACGACGGTCAACGACATCGAGCATATCGAGAGCCAGTCGCTGCCGGGCATCGGCATCATCAAGATCTACTTTCAGCCCGACGCCGACATCCGCACCGCCACCGCGCAGGTGACCTCTGTCTCGCAGACCGTGCTCAAGCAGTTTCCGCCGGGATCGACCCCGCCGCTGATCCTCAATTACAGCGCCTCGACTGTGCCGATCATCCAGTTGGCGCTGACCGGCCGGGGCTTGTCCGAGCAGCAACTGTTCGACATCGGCCAGAACCAGGTTCGCCCGGCGCTTGTCACCATCCCAGGCCTTGCGATGCCGTATCCTTCGGGCGGCAAGCAGCGGCAAATCCAGGTCGATGTCGATCCGCTGGCGTTGCAGGCGCGCGGTCTGACGCCGCAGGACGTCAGCAACGCCATCGCAGGTCAGAACCAGATCAACCCGGCCGGCCAGGTCAAGATCGGTCAGACTCAGTACACCGTGCAGCTCAACAACGCGCCGTCGACCGTGCAGGGACTGAACGATCTTCCCGTGAAGGTGGTCAACGGCGCGACGATCTACATGCGTGACGTTGCCCACGTGCGCGATGGCAACGGCCCCCAGATCAACATCGTCCACGTCAACGGCACGCGCTCGGTTCTCCTGACCGTGCTGAAGAACGGTGCGACGTCCACTCTCTCGATCGTCGAGGGTGTGAAGGCGTCGCTACCGAAGATCACCGCGACTCTGCCCCCGTCCCTCCGGGTGCTCCCGGTCGGAGACCAATCGCTGTTCGTGAAGGCCGCAGTCGCGGGCGTGGTGCGCGAAGGTGTGATCGCCGCGGGGCTGACCTCGCTGATGATCCTGCTGTTCCTCGGCTCATGGCGCTCGACGCTGATCATCGCAACCTCGATCCCGCTCGCGATCCTCTCCGCGATCGCCGCGCTGGCGGCATTCGGCCAGACGCTCAACGTCATGACGCTCGGCGGCCTCGCGCTCGCGGTCGGCATCCTCGTCGATGAAGGCACCGTGACGATCGAGAACATCGACTGGCACCTCGAACAGGGCAAGGGTGTGATCGAGGCTATCCTCGACGGAGCGATGCAGATCGTGGCTCCGGCGTTCGTCTCGATGCTGTGCATCTGCATCGTGTTCGTGCCGATGTTCCTGCTGCCCGGCGTTGCCGGCTATCTGTTCGTGCCGATGGCGCTTTCGGTCATCTTCGCGATGATCGCCTCGTTCATCCTCTCACGCACGCTTGTGCCGACGATGGCGATGTATCTGCTGAAACCGCACCAGGAACATGATCGCGAAGCGCCGCCCTCGCGCAATCCGCTGGTGCGCTTTCAGCGCGGGTTTGAGCGGCAGTTCGCGACGATGCGCAGCGGTTACATCGGCTTGCTCGGCCGCACGCTCGGCAACCGCGGGCCCTTCGCATTCGGGTTCATGGCAGTCGTGCTGTTGTCGTTCGCCCTGATGCCCTTCCTTGGCAGCAACTTCTTCCCATCAGTCGATTCCGGACAGATCGCGATGCACGTGCGCGTTCCCACCGGCACGCGGATCGAGGACACCGCTGCCGAATTCGAGAAGATCACTGGCAGCGTCCGCCAGCTCATCCCGGCGAGCGATCTCAAGTCTGTTACCGACAACATCGGGCTTCCCGTCAGCGCGATCAACACGATCTACAACAACAGCGGCACGATCGGTCCGCAGGACGGCGACATGCTGGTCACGCTCGATGAGGATCACAAGGCGACAGCCGGTTATATCGACCTGCTGCGCCGCGAGCTGCCGCGCCGGTTTCCCGGGACGACGTTCGCGTTTCTGCCGGCCGACATCACCAGCCAGATCCTGAACTTCGGTGCGCCCGCGCCGATCGACGTGCAAGTTTCGGGCAAGGACGCCGCTGCCAACCGCGCTTATGCCGTGGAGTTGCAGGCGCGGATGTCGCGGATCGCGGGCATCGCGGATGTGCGTATCCAGCAGCCCGCGCGTGCGCCTCAGCTCAACATCGACGCCGACCGCTCGCGGATCGGCCAGTACGGCCTGACCGAACGCGACGTTACCAACGATCTTTCGAACGCGCTTGCCGGCTCGGCGCAAGTCGCACCCGTGTTCTTCGTCGATCCCAAGAACGGGGTGTCGTATCCCGTCGTGGCGCAGGCGCCCGAGTACCAGGTCCGCTCAATGAGCGATCTTGCGAACGTTCCGATCGGCGGGGAGAGCAGCAACCCGTTCCAGCCCCTTGGCGGTCTTGCGAAAATCGAGCGCGCGAACACCGTTCCGCTGGTCAGCCACTACAACATCGCCCCGGTCATCGACATCTATGCCTCGACGCAGGGCCGCGATCTGGGTGCGGTGGCGGGCGCGGTGAAGGACGTGATCGCGGACATGAAGAGCAAGGCGCCCAAAGGCGCGACGATCACCATCCGCGGCCAGTACGCCACGATGCAAACCGCGTTCTCCGGCCTCGGCTTCGGCCTGGCGGCGGCGATCCTGTTCATCTACCTGCTGATCGTCGTCAATTTCCAGAGCTGGGTCGATCCGTTCGTGATCATCACTGCGCTTCCGGCCGCACTCGCCGGGATCGTCTGGACGCTGTTCGCGACGGGCACGACGCTGTCGGTTCCGGCGCTGACCGGCGCGATCATGTGCATGGGCGTCGCCACCGCCAACGCGATCCTCGTCGTCAGCTTCGCGCGTGAGCGGCTGGCCGAGCACGGCAACGCGGTCAAGGCCGCGCTCGAGGCCGGCGAAGTGCGTATCCGCCCGGTGATGATGACCGCGCTCGCGATGATCATCGGTATGGTCCCGATGGCGCTGGGTCTGGGCGATGGCGGCGAGCAGAACGCACCGCTGGGCCGCGCGGTGATCGGCGGGCTGATCTTCGCGACCATCGCGACACTGTTCTTCGTGCCGACCGTTTTCAGCTTCGTTCACCGCAAGGCGAAGCCCACGCAGCCCTCAACCAAGATGCAGCCGACTTATGCTTGATCCCCACCCGATCGAAACTCATGCGGATCCCTACGCGCTGCCGTCGGATCCCGGACCAAGCGCGCGCACGTTGCGCCGCGTTGCCATAGGCGTCGCAATCGTGGCGCTGATCGTCGTGGTATTTGGGGTCACCAGCCGGATCAGTGCGGTCGACAAGCTTCACGACGTGTCGACCGAATCCGCGATCCCGACGGTTTCGGTGGTTGTGCCGAAACTCGATTCGAGCAGCGGCTCGCTGACACTCCCCGGCAATATCCAGGCACTGAACAGCGCGCCGATCTATGCGCGCACCAATGGCTACGTTCGGCGCTGGCTCGTGGATATCGGCGACAAGGTGAAGACGGGCCAAGTCCTTGCGATCCTCGATGCGCCGGACGTCGACCAGCAACTCGCGCAGGCAAAAGCCGATTACGAGACCGCTCGCGCAAATCAGAACCTGGCCGTCACGACCTCGCGCCGCTGGACCGAGCTGCTCGCCAAAGACGCAGTGTCGCATCAGGAAGCCGACGAGAAGCGCGGCGACCTTGCGGCGAAGGTCGCTCTCAGCAATGCGGCGCTCGCCAACGTGCGCCGGCTTCAGGCCGAACAGGGCTTCACCAAGCTGACCGCGCCATTCGCGGGCGTCGTGACAAGCCGTTCGGCGCAGATCGGTGCGCTGGTCGTATCGGGCAACGCTGCGGCGCAGCCGCTCTTCACCGTGTCCGACGTCTCGAAGATGCGCATTTACGTGCGCGTCCCGCAGAACGCCTCGGCCTCGGTTGCGCCCGGCATTGCGGCGAACCTGTCGCTGCCCGAGTTTCCGAACCGCACCTTCCCCGCGACGATGACGCGCAGCGCGCAGTCGGTCGATGCGCAATCGGGCGCAGTGCTGATCGAGCTTCAGGCAGCCAACCCGGACGGCGCGCTGAAGCCCGGCGCTTACGCACAAGTCACCTTCAATTCGCTGCACGGTCAGAGCTCCGGCCAATCCCTTCCGGGAAGCGCGATTCTTTACGGCAACAATGGGCCCAGCGTCGCAGTGGTGGACAGCCAAGGCCGGGTGACGGTGAAGCCGGTGACGATTGGCCGTGACGAAGGCGCAAAAGTCATCATTGCCACCGGTCTTGCGCCTACGGATCGGGTGATCGATTCGCCGCCCGACGCGATCCGCAGCGGTGATCAGGTGCGGGTGCAGCAGGCTGCCGGCAATGCGCACTAGGCCGGTCGCGGCGCTCCTGCCGCTGGTTCTCGGCGCCTGCTCGCTGGCGCCAGCGTATAAGCCCCCGCTGACCGCTGCGCCGCCCGCGTTCAAGGAGGCATTGGATCCGATGCCCGCAGGCTGGGCACAGGCCACGCCGATGGACGGCATGCACCGCGGTGACTGGTGGCGCGCATTCAACGATCCGGTCCTCGACGATCTTGAAATGAAAGCTGCTGCTGCCAGCCCGACGCTCGCCGCGGCCCTTGCGCGTTACGACCAGGCGCGCGCCACCGCGCGCAGCGACGCGGCAGACTTGTTCCCCACCGCGGGCGTCGAGGGCGATATCGTCCGCGAGCGCTCTTCCGCCACCGCACCGGGCGTCACCGCCGCGAGGACGCATCCGTACACCGACCGCTACGTCGGCGGCTCGCTGAGCTACGAGATCGATCTCTGGGGCCGTATCCGCAACACCGTGGCCGCCTCGAAGGCGGAGGCGAACGCGAGCAGCGCCGACCTGACGTCGGCGCGGCTCAGCCTGCAGACCGGCGTCGCCGACGCTTACGCGCGGTTGCGCGGGCTCGACGCTCAGACAGAATTGTTGAAGCGCACCGTCGCGGCATACGAGCGTGCCTATCAGCTGACCGACGACCGGCACTCGGGCGGGATCGCGTCGGGCCTCGACATCAACCGCGCGCGCACCACGCTCAGCAACGCCCGCGCGCAGATCTCGGCAATCGCCAACCAGCGCGCCGCGATCGAGCACGAGCTGGCCGCGCTGACCGGTGCGCTCGCCTCCAACTTCACCGTCGCGCCGCATGTCCAGCCGCTCGATGCGCCCGAAGTGCCGACGGGCATGCCGTCCGAGCTGCTCCAGCGCCGCCCCGATATCGCGGCGGCCGAGCGCCGGATGTTCGCCGCCAACCGCAGGATCGGTGTCGCCAAGGCGGCGTTCTTCCCCAAGCTGACCGTGGGTCTCAGCGGCGGGTGGGAATCGACGTCGAGCGACTTGTTCTCGGCGCCCAACACGTT
>CAJCHR010000198.1 GCA_903970225.1 Actinobacteria bacterium 21-64-8
CGATTACATCATCCCCGCCCCGTTCGATCCGCGCCTGATGGAGCTCGTCCCCTCGGCAGTGGCCAAGGCGGCGATGGATTCGGGCGTCGCGCAAAAGCCGATCGAAGACTTCGATCGCTACCGCCTCGAACTCAAGAGCCGGCTCAACCCGACGACCTCGGTGCTCGCCAACGTCTATGAACGCGTGAAGGCCAATCCCAAGCGGATGATCTTCGCCGAAGCCGAAGACGAAGTCGTACTGCGCGCCGCGATCCAGTACCGCGACTTCGGCTACGGCACCCCGGTGCTGGTCGGCCGCACCGAGCCGGTGCGCGCGAAACTCGCCGAACTCGGCGTGACCGATATCGACAGCTTCGAAATCCACAACTCGGCGGTGTCCGAGCATACGCCCGCGATGGTCGAGATGCTGTACGAGAAGCTGCAGCGCCGCGGCTTCCTGACTCGTGACGTGCGGCGCATGGTCAATCAGGACCGCAACGTGTTCGCCGCCGCGATGCTCAAGCTCGGGCTCGGCGACGCGCTGGTGACGGGCATGACCCGCCCGTTCGGGCAGACGTTCCGCGAGCTGCGCCAGGTGCTCGATCCGGTAGCGGGCCACATCGCGTTCGGCATCCACCTGATGGTCGGCAAGCAGAACACCGTGTTCCTCGCCGACACCACGGTCAACGAGCGTCCCACGTCGGCCGAGCTGGCACTGATCGCCAGGGAAACCGCGGCCTTCGCGCGGCGGCTGGGCCATGAACCGCGCGTGGCGTTCCTGAGCTGGTCGACCTTCGGCAACCCGCAGGGCAAGTGGCTCGATACCATTCGCGGCGCGGTGAACATCCTCGACGCCGAAGGCGATGTCGGCTTCGAGTACGAGGGCGAGATGGCGCCCGACGTGGCTCTCAATCCCAAGGTCATGGCGTCCTATCCGTTCAGCCGCCTGTCCGCGCCCGCGAACGTGCTGGTGATGCCCGGCCTGCAATCGGCGCACATCTCGGCCAAGCTGCTCAAGGAACTGGGCGGCAACGCGATGATCGGCCCGGTGCTTCTGGGCATGGAAAAGCCGGTGCAGATCGTGCCGATGACCGCGATCGCGCCCGATGTGCTCACTTTGGCGGTGATGGCCGCGTCGGAGATCATCGGTTAGGGCGGTCCCGGCTCATCCAGTCGGCGCCGATACTCACGCCGCGGAGGTCAGGCTCCGCGCGCGCAGTTCGCTGGGAGACGCACCGAGCCAGACGCGGGCAAAACGCGACATGACCGACTGCTCGGCAAAGCCCAGCTTCTCGGAGATCCGGCTCAGATCGAGATCGGTCTCGGCAAGATAGTACAGCATGAGGTCGTGCCGGACCTCGTCCTTGATCCGTTGGAAGCTGGTGCCCTCGTCGCGCAGCCGGCGCAGCAGGGTGCGCGGATGCGTGCCAAGCAGGGCGCTGATGTCTTCGCTGCGGCAGTCGCGTGTCCGCAAGCGCTGCATGACCGCGCCGCGGACCTGTGCATGAAGCGGGGGCCGCTGCTCGCCGTAACGCCGCTGGATCTGCTCGGCGAGCTGATGAAAGGTGTCGCTGTCCGCATCGAGCACGCGCGCGACCATCGCCTTCTCGCCGAAGGCGATCCCGTCCTCGTTCTGGCAGAACTGCACGTCGCAGCCGAACTTGCGGCGATAGACGGACGGGGGCGAAATCGCACGATGACGGAAATGGATGCGCCGCGCCCCCGCACGGCCGCCGGTCAGCTCTCGTGCGCCGAGGTGACCCGAAAGCAACGCGTGCTCCACCGCCTGTCGGCGCTCTGGAACCGCACCGAAGAGGATGTCATGGCCAACGAAGCTTTCCCCGCCCGAGGGGCCCGCTTCCATCCAGACCCGCACCGCCAGACAATGCGCGCCGGTGTGCGAGACGACGTAGCGCAGCGCGTCACCGAAACTGCCGGCGTTGCGCATCGTCCCGCCAAGCGGTCCATACACGCCGATGCCGCCCTGCTGTTCGGCGAGCAGCATACCGAACGATGGTGCATCGAGCACGCGCGCGGCGTGATCGAGCACCGCGATCCACTGTCGGCAGGTGACCGCGCTGCCCTCTTCACAGCGTTCGGGGTCGATACCGATAGCCGTGAGCAGCGAGTCCGGATCCCCACCAAGCTTGCGGACGAGCGCGGGAAATCCGCGCAGGATGCGCGCGCGAACCAGATCGTAACCCGGATCGATCAGCAATCGAGGGCGCTTCGAACCGCTAGCCAAGCATCCCTCCATCGTTCCTATGCCGGCCATCGCAGCCCGAGCGGTGCGGCAGGATTAGCCGCATCGCCGCCTTGGTCAAGACGCGGTTCCCGTTGGGACAGGTCGCTCCTGCAGCAACCGATGCCGGCGTACCGATCGACAATGCTCATGCGAAGTATTGCGAGGGATCGAGCCGAAGTGACCCGGCCCTAGGAAATCGGACCACTTGCGCGTATATCGCGCGCTTCCATGGCCGATACAGACCTCATGCCGATCCCCGGGCAGTTCGATCCGGTGACGCTCGCACGCCCGAACCTCGTCGATGGGGTCACCCCGCGTGAGGACGGGCGCGTCGATCTGATCGGCCTGCCGCGGGCGCGCATCGGCGAATTGTTCGCCGCTGCAGGCCTCGATGCCAAAGCCGCCAAGCTGCGTTCGCGGCAGGTGTACCACTGGATCTATCACCGCGGGGTCGGCGACTTCGAGGCGATGACCGATATCGCCAAGTCGATGCGCCCGTGGCTGGTCGAGCGCTTCGTGATCGCCCGGCCCGAGATCGTCGAGGCGCAGCATTCGACCGACGGCACGCGCAAATGGTTGCTGCGCACCGCCGATGGCCACGACTTCGAGATGGTGTTCATCCCCGACGAGGCGCGCGGCACGCTGTGCGTATCGAGCCAGGTCGGTTGCACGCTCAATTGCCGGTTCTGCCATACCGGTACGATGCGGCTGGTGCGCAACCTGACAGCGGGCGAGATCGTGGGCCAGGTCATGCTCGCGCGCGATGCGCTGGGCGAGTGGCCGAAGGGCGCCAACGACCCGCGTATCACCACGATGGCCGGTCTGGACGATATCGACGACGATGACGAAGCCGAGGCCGGCTCCTACTCCGCCGACGGCCGCCTGCTCACCAACATCGTGATGATGGGCATGGGTGAGCCGCTCTACAATTTCGACAACGTGCGCGATGCGTTGAAGCTGATAATGGACGGCGACGGGCTGGCGCTGTCGAAACGGCGGATCACGCTGTCGACCAGCGGCGTGGTGCCGCTGATGGCGCGCTGCGGCGAGGAGATCGGGGTCAACCTCGCGGTCTCGCTCCACGCGGTGACCAAGGACGTGCGCGACGAGATCGTGCCGATCAATCGCAAGTACGGGATCGAGGAGCTGCTTCAGGCCTGCGCCGATTATCCGAAGGTCTCGAACGCACGGCGCATCACCTTCGAATACGTGATGCTCAAGGACAAGAACGACAGCGATGCCGACGCTCGCGAACTGGTGCGGCTGCTCAAGCACTACAAGCTGTTCGCCAAGGTCAACCTGATCCCGTTCAACCCTTGGCCCGGCGCGCCTTACGAATGCTCGGACCCCGCGCGTATTCGGCGGTTTTCCGAGATCATCTTCGAGGCCGGCGTCAGCGCCCCGATCCGTACCCCGCGCGGCCGCGACATCGGCGCCGCTTGCGGACAGCTCAAGACCGCCGCCGAGAAGAAGAGCCGCGCCGAGCTCGATCGGCTTTATGCAGAGAAGCAGGCG
>CAJCHR010000199.1 GCA_903970225.1 Actinobacteria bacterium 21-64-8
TGGGCCGGGTGGTGCCGTTCCCGCTGTTCATCGCCGCGGTCGGTGCGTTTTCGATCTGGTTCTCGCAGTACAGCGCAAGGCGGGGCTGGATGAGGGGCTGAGCGACCCCCGCCGATTGCGCCGGTGGTGCATCCCGCGCTAGCGCCGCTGGATGACAGAGACAGCAATCATCGACTGGGCGCGCGGCGATATATTCGGCCTCGACTTTCCCGCGCATCCCGAAGCGCTGAACGCCGGTGGTCCCGACTTTCTCACGCGCGCCTTCCGCAGCAGCGGCGCGCTCGCGGCGGATAACAGTGTCACGCGGATCACCGCCCTCGACGAATGGACGCTGGGCGGCACCGGTGTCAAAGCGCTGCTTTCGGTCGCTTACGAGCGCGACGCGCCGGGCCTGCCGCACGATCTGTTCGTGAAGTTCTCGCGCAATTTCCGGGACAAGGTGCGCGATGGTGGCCGCTTTCACATGCCGCCCGAAGTGCGGCTCGCGAATGCGTCGCGGGGTCCGGATTTTCCGGTCGCCGTGCCCAAATGCTTCTTTGCCGATATCCAGCAGGACACGCTGACCGGTATCATCATCACCGAACGCATTCCCTATGGGCAGGGCGCGGTGGAGCCGCATTACCCCAAATGCATGGACCAGATCCTGCCCGAGCCGCTCGCGCATTATCGCGCGCTCGTCTCGAACCTCGCGCGTCTGTCGGGCACGTACAAATCGGGCCGGCTCGGCGATGGTGCGGCGCGCGACTTCCCGTTCGATCTGGATGCGATGGCCGCGCGCAGACCGCGCTTCGAGGTGCCGCTGCTGGTCAAGCGGATCAACCGCCTTGCGGAGTTCATCCTGCAGCATCCGCATCTGGTGCCGGCGCACATCGCGGACCCGGCGTTCCTCGACGGGTTCCGCGCCGACGCCGTACTGGTCGCCGAGCAGCAGGACGATATGATGCGATTCCTGCATTCGCGGCCCGAGATGATCGCGCTGTGTCACATGAACGCGAACATCGACAACGCGTGGTTCTGGCGGGAGCCGGACGGCGCGCTCCGGGCCGGACTGATCGATTGGGGCAGCGTCGGGCAGATGTCGGTGGCGTCGTCCATCTGGGGCTGCATCGGCGCGGCGGAGCCCGAAACGCATGATCGGCATCTGGACGACTTGCTTGCTCTGTTCGTCGCCGAATATGCGCGCGCCGGGGGGCCGATCCTCGACCCGCGCGAACTCGCGCGGCATCTGGAGCTGCATGTGATGATGTCGGCGCTGCACATGACCACCGCGCCGCCCGCCATCCTGCGCGAGGTGCCCGATCCGGGCGCTGCGACCGACCGCTACGATCCGGTCTTCACGGCGAACGAAACCGCGCGCGTGCAGCTGAAGATCACCGTCTCGCTTTTGAACATGTGGGCGCGCCGCGATCTTGGCGGCCTTTTACGTGCCGATGCGCCGTGGCGCCATCCGGCTACCCGGCCTTCTTGAGCTTGTGCGCGGCCAGAAGGCTATCGAGTTCCTCGATCCGGATCCGCTCCGGCGTGCCCTTGGCAAGGCCTTTCAGGCGGCATGCGGCCCAAAGGCTTTTCCGCTCGGCCTCAAGCGCCTTCAGATACAGATCGGCCATGCGTCATCTCCTTTTGTCCGGATTGCGGGAGCGGGCACGCCGCTCGGCCTGACTGGCGGTGTTATCGTCGTTTTCGGTCGCCAGCTTTTGCCATCGCACGAAACGGGCGGGCTCCAGCGTTCCGCCCTCGATCGCGGCTTGGATCGCGCATCCCGGCTCGGTCGTATGGGTGCAGCTGGTGAACCGGCATTCGAGCGTCATGAGGACGATATCGTCGAATATCTCGGCAAGTCCGGTGGCCGCGTCCGATATCTGCAACTCCCGCATGCCGGGCGTGTCGACCAGCCAGCCGCCGTGATCGAGGCGGTGCATTTCGCGCACGGTGGTCGTGTGGCGGCCCTTGCCGTCCTGTTCGCGTATCGCCTGCGTGGCGATGCTGTCCGATCCCCGCAAGCTATTCACCAGCGTCGACTTGCCGACCCCGGACGATCCCAGCAGAGCGACGGTCTGGCCTCTGCCGCAATAGGCCGCGAGCCGTGCGACATCGTGAGGATCGCGGGCGTTGACGGGTTCGACCTGCAGGTCAGGCTGCAACCGGCGCGCGGCGTTGCAAAATCGCTCGGGCGTATCGGTCAGGTCGATCTTGGTCAGAATGACGACCGGCTTCACGTTCACTTCCCGCGCGAGAACGAGATACCGTTCCAGCCGTGAGATGTTGAAATCCTGGTTGCAGGACGCAACGATGAACAGCGTGTCGACGTTGGCGGCAAGAAGCTGGAGCCTGCCGTCGCCGGGCGCGCGCCGCTTGAACAGGCTCGCCCGGTTGAGAATGCGCTGCGCTTCCAGGCTGCTGCTATCGATGAGCAGCCAGTCGCCCACGGTCGCGCGATCTTCTTCCCCGAGAGAATTGGGAAGGTGGGACGAAATCAGACACTCCAGCTCCGGGCCCGCGATCGCGACCATGCCGCGATGGACGGCCATCACCCGGACCGGCCGGCAGTGCTCCTCCTCCGCGGACGACACCTGGGCGGCGAAGAACGAAGACCAGCCGAGATCCGCAAGAACGCGATCATGCACTTCCATAAGTTGCAGCAGGGGCTTTCATGGTTCGATCCCAGGGATCGTGGAAATGGGAATCATCGGGGCGCTGCCATCGCGGCCACGCCGCGCCCGAGCACCCGGCGCCGTTGATGGCCACGTCATACATGCCGATCGGCCGGTTGGATACGGCGGTTTCCTCTCCCGGGTTCGGCGCGCCCTGCTAAGCGGTCAGCTGGCCCAGCCGATCTTCATCGGTGTAGACCTCGAAACGGGTCAGTGTCGCCGTACCGAAGCTCGTGGTCAGCGCGGCATCGGTCGCGTCGCGGCCGCGGGCCATGAGGATGCGGCCGCGCCGCGGCCGGTTGTGCCGCGCATCGAAGGTATACCATTGTCCGCCCAGGTAGGCTTCGAACCACGCCGAAAAGTCCATGTCGCCGACGATCGCGGGCAAGTCCATGTCACCCATGTAGCCCGTGCAATAGCGCGCCGGCACGTTCATGCAGCGGCACAGCGTCAGGGCGAGATGCGCGAAGTCGCGGCAAACGCCGTGCCGCTCCTGATAGGCGTCCCATGCGGTCTTCGACGGGCGGGCGAGGCCGTAATCGAACGTGATCCACTCGTGGACGAAGCCGATGATCTCCTGGACCATCGCCCAGCCCGGGGTGATCCCGCCGAAGCGCGACCAGGCGAACTCGCTCAATCGGTCGGTCTCGCAGTAGCGACTGGCGAGCAGGTAGACGAGCGTATCGTCGGGAAGCCGCTCGATGGGGATCTGCTGCGCGTCGGGCGCGACGATGTCGGGCTCGAACGGATCTTCGATGACGAAGCCGCACGAGATCGTCGTCTCTCCTGCGGGCAGGTTCAGGCGCGAGCAGATGTTTCCGAAGCCGTCGACATAGTCGTACAGGGGGATATCGGGATCGGTCATGATCCGCTGCGCCGTGCGCAGATCCCTGTTGCGGGTCGGATGGACGCTGAGCGATGCCAGCATCGGCGTAGGCTGCGTGGTGGCGAAACTGATATTGTAGCCTGCACGAATGAGCATGCATTTCCTTCCGATGACCTGCGTTCGCGGCGCGGCGCGTCGAGCGGGAGCGCGATGGCCCCCGGTCGGCGCTGCTGCTGATGATTGCGAGCGGTATCGGACCGTAGCATGGGAGGGCGCATCAAGCGCCCGAAAAGACGGAGGTCATCCGGCAGGTGGCTTTGACGCGTCGAGCGCTCCCGGTTAGGGCCGGCGTCATGATTGCCCTGCTATCGCCCGCCAAGACGTTGGACTTCGAAAGCGCACTTCCGCCGCTTGCCGTGACGACACCGTATTTTACGCAGGAGGCGGGTCGCCTCGCCAGGTCTGCGGCGAACCTCACGCAAAAGCGGCTGGCGGAGCTGATGCATATCTCGCCGCGTCTCGCGAAGCTCAATGCGGAGCGCTTCCGAGACTTCGCCGACCTGCCCGAGCGCCCGGCGCTGTTCGCATTCGCGGGCGATGTCTACACGGGCTTCGAGGCGCGCACGCTCGACGATACCGGCGTGGCCTTTGCACAGGATCATGTGCGGATGCTGTCGGGGCTCTATGGCCTGCTTCGCCCGCTCGATGCGATCCGGCCCTACCGGCTGGAAATGGGGACGCGCTGGGCGCCGCGCCGCAGCAGCCTGACCGACTGGTGGGGCGAGCGGATCGCCGAACTGCTGCTGACGCAGCTTGCGGACGAAGGCTCGGGCGTGGTGCTCAACCTCGCCAGCCAGGAATATTTCGCGGCGGTGA
>CAJCHR010000200.1 GCA_903970225.1 Actinobacteria bacterium 21-64-8
AGGGGCGGAACGGAGTGGAGCACCCGGGAGCGCAGCGGACGGGTTGCGCCCCGTCGAGGCGGGGCTAAAGGGCCGTGACGCCCCCCGCCACCTCAGCCGGAAGGCCCAACGCCGCCGCGCCAAAGCGCGGCGTCCGCATGCGGGACGCACGCGTCCCGCCCGTGTCGCGACGCGGCACGGCACCGCGTCAGCGATCGCAACGGCTGTGCCGCCGAGACGCCGCAGAGCGGCTCGAACGAAGCGCAAGCGAAGGTAGAGCGCGGTCCGGTGCGCAGCGCCGGAGACGCCTGTTCGATTCTGGGGAAGTCGTCTGCCCGACGGCAAAATTTGGCTCGGCGCTACAGTCGTTAGTGAGCCATGATCTAAGGTGCCCCACAAAGGCGCCTGCAGGCACCAGACGGTGCCTGCTGCCTCACCTGAGCCGGGATCATGATGATCCGCACCAACTCAGGAGGCCCAACAATGACCAGCAACGCTCCGGATCGCATCCTTCGTCTCAATGCCGTGCTCGAGCGCACCGGACTTTCGCGCGCGACGCTCTATCGCAAGATTCAGAGCGGCACGTTTCCGAAGCAGATCCGCATCGCTGAGCGCTGCACCGGATGGCGAGAGTCCACCATCAACGAGTGGATGCGCGATCCCATCTACTACACCGTCGACAGCAGATGAGGTGGCGGTCACGACAACCAGAATATGCCTTCGCTTTGTTGTTGCGTCTCTCGACCCGCCCATCGATTTGATTAGGGTTTGATCGCGCCAGCCTCGTCCTGCACCAGATCTGCATCGGCTCTCCTCCCAAGCTGCTGATGGGGGGCATCACCACTCCACTCATCTTCGCCAGAAGCCGTTGCTCCTGACCAAGGGGCAAATCGTGCGGTTCAGTTTCATCCTCAAATGCCTGATTACAACGAGCTTGATCGTCCTGTTCGACAGGCTGTTTCCGGAGAGCTTCTCGGGAGCACGGATCGGATGTTTTGCAGGCATCTGGCTGTTCGCCATTTTGCTCGGTCGAAGCGATGTTCGGCGAAGCCGCCATGCATGTGTCGCGTTTGCTGCGGCCGCGCTCTTCGCGGTCTCGCTATTTGACGATCCCGGGCCACTTGCATGGATCTTGTTCTGGTTCGCACTATCGACCGCCGTAATTCTGCCCAGGACCACTGGTTTCGACGACGCCTGGCATTGGTTCGGCCGCCTCGGGCTTCATGCGCTGACGGGAATTGCAAAGCCACTTTCGGATCTCGCATGGATCTGGCGACCACGGCGAGGCGCGCGCACCGATCCCAAGGCCATCGCTGCAGTGCTCGGACTACCGCTCGTCGGAGGGACCCTATTCCTCACTTTGTTTGCCGCCGCGAATCCGTTGATTGCACAAGGGCTGGCCGCGATCCGTTTTCCCTCTTTCTGGCAAATTGCGCTTTGGTTTCTGGTGGCATTCTGCGTGTGGCCGAGCCTCCGGCCGCACAGCGCCGTAAACCGGCTGGCGGCGCGAATGCCGGGTCCGGAGCCCGTACTTCCCGGCACTTCGCTACCGTCGGTTCTGATCGCACTCGCTCTGTTCAATATCATCTTCGCGATCCAGAACGCACTCGACATCGCCTTCCTGTGGAGCGGCGCCGCGCTGCCCGCGGGAATGACGCAAACCGAATATGTCCATCGCGGCGCCTATCCTCTGATCGGGACTGCCCTGATCGCTGGCGCTATGGCACTTGCCATGCTTCGGCCGGGCAGTGCGAGCGAACGGCACCCATGGGCGCGGCGGCTCGTCACGCTCTGGGTGGCTCAGAACCTCGTCCTGGTCGCGTCAAGCGCGCTGCGGACCATCGACTATATCGAGACGTCGATGTTGACCGCGTGGCGCATTGCCGCGCTCGCGTGGATGGCGCTTGTGGCGCTGGGTCTTATCCTGATTTGCTGGCGCATCCTGACAGCACGAAGCGCGCGCTGGCTGATCAACTGGAATGCGCTGGCGGCCGCAATGGTGCTCGCGACCTGCAGTTTCGTTGATCTGGGGGCGGTTGCTGCCTCCTGGAACGTGCGGGCCCAAGCGCCCGCCAAAATCGATCTCTGCTACCTGAGCCAAGTCGGCGATGGAGCGCTTCTGCCGATCGTCTGGCTGGAAGGACGGCCGATGGACGCGGTGACCCGTGACCGCGTCCGCTATGTCCGAGATCAGGCCCTAAAGGATCTGGCGGCCCGGCAAAGCACCTGGACGGATTGGACACCCCGCGGCGCTCGCCGGCTCGCCCGCGCACGGGCATTGCTCGGGCCCTCTCCCGCCCGGCCGGTTCCCGTCGATCAACCGTCGTGGCGGACTTGCGAGGGTTCGATCGAGCGGCCTCTGGTGCCGGCCGGCAAACCTTGACCGTGAGCGCGATAGCGATGAGTCACAGTCCGATGTCTCGCACGATCCTCATCGCTGACGATGATCCGCATATCCGGCAACTACTGGTCTTTGCGTTCGCTAAGGCTGGGCTCACCACGATTGAGGCAGAGGACGGCGAAGCAGCGCTCGTGGCGGTACAAAGTCACGCGCCCGATCTCGTCGTGCTCGATATCAACATGCCGCGAATGGACGGTATCGAGGTGTGCCGTCGTCTGCGTGCCAAGGGCGATCTGCCGATCCTGTTCCTGTCCAGCCGCGACGACGAAATCGACCGTGTGCTTGGCATCGAGCTCGGCGCCGACGACTACGTCACCAAGCCGTTCTCTCCTCGCGAGGTCGTCGCGCGGGTGCTTGCGATCCTTCGCCGCACCGCGGTTCGATCGTCTGCCTTGGCTGAAGGCGCCCAGCCTCTACGGTACGGTTGCCTGCAGCTCGATCCAGACGGTTGGCAAGCAACCTGGGCAGGCCAGCCCGTGCCGCTGACCGCCACGGAATTCGGTATCCTCCGCACTCTTGCGGCAATGCCATCAAAGGTATTCAGCCGCGACGCAATCATCGACCGGCTGCACGGGCCGGGCTTCGCTATCACCGACCGCACGATCGATAGCCACGTCCGCAACTTGCGCGGTAAGTTTGCCCAGCTGGGGGCGGAGAATGTGATCGAGACCCGCGCTGGTATCGGCTATCGCCTCGGCTCCTGCAGCGCTGAATGATCGGCGGCTTCAAGAACGTCGTTCGGCGGCATTGGCCACCTCTCCGGCTCCGCACGATCTTGCTGCTGACGTTCGTGTTCGTGGCGGCGCTGCCGGGGTTCGGCGCCTTGTTCCTAAGAGTCTACGAGAATGCCCTGGTTCGGCAGACGGAAGCGGAACTGTCTGCCCAGAGCTCGGCGCTGGCAGCGACCGCCTCCGTCGAGTGGCCCAGCGTTCGAACGCAAGCCGAGGATCATCCGCTTGAGGCGCCGTCGGTTGACCTACGGATGACAACGATCCTGCCGGAGCGCCCCTTGCCGCGGGCACTGCCACGGACGGAGAATGCCGTCACCATTGCTTGGTCCGAGCGCCTCCGGCCAATCCTGCAACTGACGGCTCGCGCGACGCTCGCGTCCATTTATTTGCTGGACGATCGCGGTCGCATCCTTGTCGGCGCGCGAGCCGGCTTGGCGTATGACGAACTTCCTGAGGTTCGATCCGCATTGGCTGGCCGATCCGCGACGACGCTCCGCCACAACGATGCCTATCACCCGCAATATGCGCTTGAATGGCTAAGCAGGGCTTCGGACCTTCGTATTCACTACGCTCGCCCGATCTTCGCCGATGGGCGCGTGATCGGCGTACTGCTGGTTTCCCGTTCACCGCGCGCCCTGTTCGTGGGCATCTACGATGATCGCGGCAAGATCATACTCGGCGTCATGATGATCTTCGCGACGCTGGTCATCCTGAGCGGACTTCTTTCCCGCGGCATCGTTCGGCCAGTCGAAGCGCTCGGCGAGGCCACGCGGGCCGTGGCTAGCGGTGGCGGCTCCGTCCCGCCGGCGCCGACTACCGCCGCGATCGAGATTCAGGCCCTCTATCGTGACTTCGGAACAATGGCCGAAGCGATAGAGCGGCGTTCTCGCTACCTGCGCGACTTCGCACACGCACTCAGTCACGAGTTCAAGACGCCGCTGGCTGGCATCGGCGGCGCAGTAGAGCTGCTCCAAGATCACCCGGACATGGAGTCCGCCGACCGCGAGCGGTTCCTCTCAAATGTCGCTGCTGACGCTGCGCGACTGAGTCTGCTCGTGAGCCGGTTGCTCGATCTGGCGCGCGCGGACATGGCCAAGATGGAGGAAGGCGCTTCCTCTGAACTCGCTGACACCATGCGCTGCGTGGCCGACGCCTGGGGCGGCACCGGACTGAGCGTGTCGCTCGATTTGCCCGCGGTACTGGGGCCCGCGGCCGTCCCACGCGCTGTGATTGAGACAACATTGACCGTTCTCATCGAAAACAGCCGTCAAGCCGGCGCGACTTCTGTTTCGATAACTGCCTGCGCGGCAAACGACCTCGTGGAACTGAGGTTGCGTGACGATGGCCCGGGAATCCCTCTCGGCGATCGCGAGCGCATCTTCGAACCTTTTTTCACGAGCCGCCGGTCATCTGGAGGGACAGGGCTCGGTCTGCCCATCACGCGATCCCTGCTTCAAGCGCATCGGGGCACGATCGCGCTTGAACAGGACTGGGAGAATGGGGCGGCCTTTCTGATTATGCTTCCGCTTTGCGAGCCCGCGCGGGCTGAGACGTAATCAGATGCATCCGCGCTCCTTCTGGATTTCGGCACTCCTGATCACGGGCACCATCACAGCGGGTCTTACCCTTAGGCTCACAAATCTCGGGCTGCCCACTTTTGTGACCAAGTTTGGCGGCTCCATTCTATGGGCGCTCATGGTCTATTGGATCGTCTCCACCATTGGTCGACAGTGGCCCCTCGTCTGGTTAGTGCTCGTCGCAACCGCAGTCACTTTCGGCGTCGAGCTTTTCAAGCTGGCTCACGCCCCGCCGCTGGATGCCTTTCGGTTGACGCTTC
The DNA here is from genome assembly GCA_903970225.1 of Actinobacteria bacterium 21-64-8. GTDB lineage: Bacteria > Pseudomonadota > Alphaproteobacteria > Sphingomonadales > Sphingomonadaceae > Novosphingobium. Next base: position 4,949 of record CAJCHR010000200.1, read on the forward strand.
CTGGCAAGCTTTTGTTGGGCAGATATTTCTCGTTCGGAGATCTTGTCGCCTACGCTTTTGCAATCGGCATTGGCGCGCTCTTGGATCGCGCTATCCGGCGTACTAAAATGCGGGAGACGGGCTGATCATGGCAATCGTTTTTGACCGCGTCGCCAAGCTTTAGCTCCGCGATATAATGGCCCAGTCCAAGCCGAACCGGCTCAGGTATTTGCGCAACCGGTCCGCGTCGTTGGCAGTCGTCCGCCGCTTGCGCGATGCGGCGAAAAGGGTGCGGCCGGCATCAGACAGCGAACGGCTGCCGCGGCACACGCGAATGGTCTCTACGAGCTGGACGCGATCGAACGGGTCTATGTCGGCGAGAGCTTCCGGATCGAGCACCTCGGCGAGTACGTCCAGCACATCGACCAACTGTCCTGACCATAGCCGTTTGAGCCGCGCGATCTCGGCCTCCACGCAGTCGAGATCGATGCGCCCCTTGGGCGAGAGCGTTGCCATACGCGTCACGCTTGCCGCCAGGTCGCGAAAGTTTCCGGGCCAGCGTGCTTCGGGTGCCATCGCGAATGCGAGGTAGCGCTGGCGCGCCTCCTTGTTGAAGCTGGCACGGTCCCCCTCGCGCTCGGCGTAGCGATCGAGTTCGTAGTCGAGATTGGGTTCGATATCCTCTCGGCGGTCGGCGAGTCCCGGCAGCCGGAACGTCCACAAGTTGAGCCGCGCATACAGGTCCTCCCGGAAGGCGCCTGCCGCCACAGCCTCGCCCAGCTCGCGGTTGGTGCCGGCGATCAGCTGGAATTCCGATCCCACTTCCTTGTCGGCCCCGACCGGCAGGAAGCGCTTGTCCTCGATCGCCCGCAGGATCATCGCCTGCTCGTCGAGGCCGAGTTCGCCGATCTCGTCGAGGAACAGCATCCCTTTGTCCGCGGCACGCAGCAGCCCCGGCCGATCCGCTGCCGCGCCGGTGAACGCGCCCTTGCGGTGCCCGAACAGCGCCGACATCGCACCATCGCCCTTCAGCGTCGCGCAGTTCACTTCCACGAACGGCCCGGCGACCTGGTGCTTGAGTTTCTTGAGTTCGTAGATCCGCCGCGCAAGGAGGCTCTTGCCCGCCCCCGTAGGCCCCATCAGCAGGATCGGCGCCTTTGAGCGCAGCGCCACACGCTCGATCTCGTCGATCATGCGGTTGAACGCGGCATTGTGCGTGTCGATGCCGGACTTCAGGAACGACGTGCTCGCTGCGCTGGCGACCGCGAAGCGCGTCGCGATGCTGTCATAGCGCGACAGATCGAGATCGATCGTGTTCCAGCTGCCCGCGGGCCCGGGTGCGCCGCGGGCAGGCTGGGTCTGGAGCAGGCGGCCGGGCAGGTAACGCGCCTCGGTCAGCAAGAAGAGGCAGATCTGCGCGACGTGCGTGCCGGTGGTGATGTGGACCAGATAGTCCTCGACATCGGGATCGAAGGGCTCGGCCCGTGCGAAGTCGAGCAGCTTGCCGTAGACCTCCTCGAAATCCCACGGGTCCTTGAAATCGAGCTGCCGTAGCTCAACGGATGTCTCCGGCGAGACCGAGGCGATGTCCTCGGCCACATACTCCGCCAAGCGCCGGTGCAAGCCGCCGTGGATCAGGATCAGGCGATCGACGCGCAGGTCCTCGTGCATCGTCAGGCCCACGGTGGGCCGCCACTTGTTCCAGCGCGAGGACGCGAACTTACCGCCATCGAGCGTCGAACCGAGAAAACCAATGACGATGAGAGGCCTCATAACTTATCCCATAGGATAAGCTCGTAGCTCATGCGATAGAAAATCGAGCATCGTTCGATGTCCAGTTTCGCGCTGGGTTGACTTGCTTCTCAAATATTTATGAGAAAAAACAAAGAGAAGTGAATTCCTTCGCCTTCGCCTCCCGCGGTTGGCACGCCTCGTGCTGTGTATACCACATCGAGCGAGGCGAGATTTCGGCCTTCTCGATGAGCGGACGGACACGGGGCGGCTGGAATAGGCCGGCCGCCCCCGAACGGCGAGCTGGCGAATATTCTCGCCACGCGTCGTCGCCGGCACCATGATTATGAAGGAGGTCGCGATGACCGATACGACTTACGATTTCCAGCACGTCGAAGGCGGCGTGCCGATCAAGATGTGGACGCGCGGCGTGCCGGTCGAGGACGGCGCACGGGCCCAAATCGCGCGGGCGGCGCAAATGCCGTTCGTGTTCAAGCACGTGGCCGTGATGCCCGACGTGCACATTGGGATAGGCGCCACCGTCGGATCAGTAATCCCGACCAAGGGCGCGGTGATTCCGGCGGCCGTCGGCGTCGACATCGGCTGCGGCATGATGGCGGCGCGCACCTCACTGTTCGCAAGCGACCTGCCAGACAATCTCGAGGCCATCCGCGCGGCTATCGAGCGCGCGGTGCCGCATGGGCGCGACGTCGGTCGCGGCAAGCGCGACACCGGCGCGTGGGGCGTTCCGCCACCGGCGATCGTCGAGGCCTGGGCGACGCTCGCCCAGCGCTTCGAGCGGTTGTGCGAAAAATACCCGCGACTCGCGAAGACCAACCATCTCGTGCACCTCGGCACCCTCGGCACCGGCAACCACTTCATCGAGCTGTGCCTCGACGAGGAACAGCGGGTGTGGGTGATGCTGCACTCGGGCTCGCGCGGCGTGGGCAACGCGATCGGCACGTTCTTCATCGAGCTAGCCAAGCAGGACATGCGCAAGTGGTTCGTGAACCTGCCCGATGAGAACCTCGCATACTTTCCCGAAGGGACCGATCACTTCGACGACTATGTAGAGGCGGTCGGCTGGGCGCAGGACTTCGCCGCGCTGAACCGGCGGATGATGATGACCAATGTCATCCGCGCGCTGCGGGGCCAGATCGCCAAGCCGTTCGATGCGGAGCTGGAGGGGGTTAACTGCCACCACAACTACGTGACGCGCGAGAACCACTTCGGCGAGAACGTGCTGGTGACCCGCAAAGGCGCGGTGCGCGCGGCGAAGGGCACGCTGGGGATCATCCCGGGCTCGATGGGCGCCAAGTCTTTCATCGTGCGCGGACTGGGCAATCCGGAGTCGTTCGACAGCTGCTCACACGGCGCGGGCCGGGTGATGAGCCGGACCGCGGCGAAGAAGCTGGTGACGCTCGATGAGCATGTCGCCGATACCGCGGGCGTCGAGTGCCGCAAGGACGAAGGCGTGATCGATGAGACGCCCAGGGCCTACAAGCCGATCGAGGCCGTCATGGCCGCGCAGGCCGACCTGGTCGAGATCGTCCACACGCTGAAGCAGGTGGTGTGCGTCAAGGGGTAACCCCTGGCGCGCACCGCCACCTCACGAGAGAAGTATCATGATAACGATCGACGGATCGGAAGGCGAAGGCGGGGGACAGGTGGTGCGCAACGCGCTCGCGCTGTCGCTCGTCACCGGCCAGCCGTTCCGCATAACCAACATCCGCGGCGGACGCGAGAAGCCCGGACTGATGCGCCAGCACCTGACCGCGGTCGAGGCGGCGCTAACGATCGGCGGAGCGATGTGCGAGGGCGCGGCGGTCGGCGCGTCCGAACTGGCCTTCACGCCGGGCCGGGTCACGCCGGGTACCTACCGCTTCGCCGTGGGCACCGCGGGGAGCACCAGCCTCGTGCTGCAGACCGTGCTGATGCCGCTGCTACTCGCCGACGCGCCGTCGCACCTCGTGCTCGAGGGCGGGACGCACAACATGATGGCGCCGCCGTTCGAGTTCATCGAGCGTGCGTTCCTGCCGATCGTCAACCGCATGGGGCCGGAAGTCTCCGCGCGGCTGACGCGGCACGGCTTTTTCCCGCGCGGCGGCGGCCGGATCGAGGTCGACATCACACCGAGCAAGCTCATGCCGATCGACTGCATCGATCGCGGCGCGCTGACGTCGGTCTTGGCCACGGCGCTGTTCGCGGGCCTTCCGTTCGAGATCGCCGAACGCGAGATAAAGACCGTGCGCAAGCTTCTGCTCGATTGGCCGGCCGACGCGTTTGCGGTCCGACAGCTGCCTGAGGAACAGGGGCCGGGCAACGCGTTGTTGCTCGAGGCTGCGTTCGAAAACGTCACCGAAATCGTGACGGGGTTCGGCAAACTGGGTGTGTCGGCAGAATCGCTTTCGAAGACCGCGGCGCAGCGCATGGCGGGGTTTCTCGCTTCCGATGCGTTTGCGGGGCCATACCTGGCCGATCAGATGCTGCTACCATTCGCGCTCGCCGGGGGAGGGAGCTTCACGACCGTCAAGCCCAGCCAGCATGCGCGGACCGCTGCAGAGGTCATCCAGCAGTTTACCGGGCAACGTTGGACGTTCGAAGAGCAAGCCGGCGGTAGTCATTTGGTGCGGCTCGGCTAGGCATCTTCGTCAAGGATGCTCGGGAAGAGACACAGCCGGACATGATCATTTCAAATGGTGGCATAGGCAGCCCGACAACGTAATTTGATCAAGCTATCGCCGCTCCTGGGAAAGGCAGGATCTTCGCGCCCTCGCGCAAGGAATCCAGGAGATCTGACCACCACTGCGCCATCGCAACGCGCTCCTTCCAGTGCGCACCGCGGTGATACGCCGCACGGACCTTATCGCTGTCGCCATGGGCCAACGCGCGTTCGATGGCGTCAGGAGACCACCTGCCTGATTCGTTGAGCAGAGTGCTAGCCATTGCGCGGAAGCCATGTGCCGTCATTTCGTCACTCGCATAACCCAGACGCCGCAAAGCGGCGTTAAGGGTGTTCTCCGACATCGGCCGCGTTCGTGATCGCATGGATGGAAATACATAACCCGCTGGGCCGGTGATCGAGCGGATCTCTTCCAAGATCGCGACTGATTGGCGGGAGAGCGGCACGTGGTGAGGCTTGCGCATCTTCATCTTCTCGGCCGGGATAGTCCACAGTGCCGCGTCGAGATCAATTTCGTCCCACCGCGCGTGGCGCAGCTCGCCGGGGCGCACAAAGACATGAGGCGCGAGTTGCAACGCCCATTTCGTCATGCCTTGCCCTTCGTAACCATCGATCGAGCGGAGCAGCTCACCCACTTGATTGGCCTCGGTGATCGCTCCGTAGTGCGTAACCGTTGGAACCGTCAAAGCGCCACGTAGATCCCGCGTCGGGTCAGACCTGAGTCGCGCTGTAGCAACGGCGTAGCGGAAGACAGCGCTAGCCAGCTGCAAGGTGCGCCTCGCGCTCTCCAGCTTGCCTCGCTTCTCAATCTTACGGATCGCCGCAAGCGCATCGATCGGTTCGATCTCGTGGATCGGCATCCTGCCGATCGAGTTGTCCAGCAAGCTCAGGAGATATTCGCAGCGCAAAGCCGTGGCCGGGGCCCAGGCCCTGTCGCCGTCGCGGCGGCGTTTGCTGCAATACTCATTGGCGATGCTGGTGAAGGTGTTTTCGGCCAGCGCGTTCGCCCGGAGTTTCTCGCGCTGCTTTTCGAAAGAAGGGTCCTTGCCCTCCGCCAGCAGATCTCGGGCCTGGTCTCGCTGCTTGCGGGCGTCTCGTAAGGTGACGCGAGGATATTCACCCAGACTCAGCTTCTTTTCCACGCCCTTGAAGTGATATTTCATCCGCCAGAGCTTGGAGCCTGACGGCGAGATCAGCAGGAACAGTCCCTGCATGTCACTCAATTTATACGACTTTTCTTTCACCCTGGCATTTCGGATAGCTACATCGGTCAAGGGCATAAACTTGGCCTTTCCTGGCCGAGGCCCCCACGATGGGGGTCTCGATCAAAAATCGGACCGCTTTTCGATAGAAAAGGCCCCCACGGTCGGGAGCAGTCATGAAATCGCGAGGGACTTCACGAGCCGGATGAGCTCAAAAATACCGCAGATTTCTGCGGTTTGTAAGCCCACCGGAGATGTCTTGAGATCGAAAACTGGAGCGGGTAGCGGGAATCGAACCCGCATAGCCAGCTTGGAAGGCTGGTGCTTTACCACTAAGCTATACCCGCCCGATCTCGCAGCCGAGGCGATGGCGTGACGCGCCGATTGCCACGATCTGCTTGGCCGCGTCAATCTTCGACTTGCCTGGCGCATCCTTCCACGCTGCTGTCACGCCGCAATGAACGATTGCCGGACACGCGCGCGTCGGGCAGGGTTTGGGGGAGCAGTTGGCAAGTCGCCTGAGCGTCAACAGGGGGTTCGCGGATGTACGTTGCCTTGCTCGCGCTGAACGTCGTGCTGTTTGCGCTGCTCACCGGGTTTTACCTGCGCAGCAAGGTCAGCAGCCTCTATCACCCACTGAGCATCTACCTCGCCTTTCACGGGATCGTATTCGTGCTGCGGCCGATCCTGTCGTGGTATTATGGCTATCAGCTGATCTACAAACTCTATCAGTTCGCGCCGGACGCCTACGTCAAGTCGATGGCGCTGGTGGCGGCCAACATCGGGCTGTTCAGCTTCGCCGCCGCCAGCCTGCGCTGGGGCCGGGAGCCGTTTCGCAACCGCAGTGATCGCTTCGCTGCGGCGGAACTGCAGGCGCTGGCCAAACCCTTGTGGATCACCGTCCTGCTGCTGTTCCCGCTGATCGCGCTGTCGCTGCGCAGCTACTGGAAACTGCGCGGTGTCGATGTCGACACCCTCGTCCTCGATCCCGCGACCGGGACCACGATCAACACCGCGGGCAACGGCTATCTGCAAGCGGCCTATTGCATGGGCGTGGCGCTGTTCCCGCTGATCGCGTGGATCGGGCGCTTCCGCTGGTGGTCGCTGATCCCCGCTTTCGTCTTCGCGGTGGCGCAAGCCGGCTCGGGCCTGCGCAGCCCGATCGTCAGCGAGCTACTGTGCCTGTGCGGACTGTTCCTTTACGCCCGCGGTCGCAAGTGGTTCGAACCGCGAACGCTGGTGATCCTGCTGGGCGCCGCGTTCGCGTTCAATGCGGTGGGTGCCGACCGCGGCGAGAGTGTGCGCGCGTTGCTCGGCGAGAAGCCGACGGTGAACCTGGCCGAAGTGCAGGCATCCGCCCCGCTCGAGGGGATGGATCTGGGCAATCTCGAGTTTCTCGAATTTCTCATCGACAAGATTCCGCGCGCGACCGGATCGTACGAGTACTTCGTCGACAACCTGCAGGTTTTCACCGAGCCGATCCCGCGCGTGCTGTGGAAGGACAAGCCGGTCGGCCAGCCGATCCGGTTTTTCTACCTGTTCGATTACGGCTTTCCGATCGGCATGACCCGTTCGCTTCCAGGTGAGGGCTGGACTCAGCTCGGCCTTGCCGGCGTCGCGATCTGGTGCGGATTATGGGGCGCGATCTGCGGCTGGATCTACAGTTGCTATGTGCGCAGCGGGCAGAGTGCGATCCAGACCGCGTATTACATGACGTTCCTCGCCATGCTGATCGTGTTCTATCGCGATGGCCTGTTGACGACGATGCTGCGCCAGGGGCTGTTCTTCCTCATGCCCATGCTCGTGTGGGGACTGATGGCGAAGCTGCTCGGCTCGGCCCGTGCGGCGGACTTTCGCCGGCTGGCGGCAAGCAAGTTCGCTCGGCGCGAGCGATTGCAGGCCGCCGCGCCCGCGCTTCCCGGCGGAGCGCCCGAGCCTGTATCGGCCGCCGGTCCGGCGCGCGTGCTGCCGCGTTCACTGCGCCATCCGCGTCGCTGATCGGCGGATCCCCGGCGGGCGCGAATGACTGATCTCGCGGGCCTGCGTATCGGCCTTCTCACCGCATCGGCATCGCGGCTGGGCGGCGGCGTGTTCGAGGCTGTGGTCGCTCACGCCGCGCTGATCCGTTCTCGCGGCGGCGAAGCGCCGGTGTTCGCGCTCAGCGATCCCCACAGCGCGGAGGATGCGGCGCGGTTCGGTTCGGGTTCCATCAGCCACGTCGCCATCGTCGGCCCCGGGATGATCGGCTTTGCCCCCGCGCTCATCCGGCAGCTCGTCGCCGCGCGGCTCGATTGCCTGCATCTGCACGGTATCTGGATGTATCCCTCGCGCGCGGGGTCTGTATGGGCGGCGCGGACCGGGCGGCCTTACGTCATCTCGCCTCACGGAATGCTCGCGCCGTGGATCACCGCGCGGGGCAGAGCCAAGAAGGCTGTCGCGAGGCTGGTGTATGAGCGAACCAGCTGGCGCCGCGCACGGTTGCTCCATGCGCTGACGCCGAGCGAAGCGGAGGACATCGCGCGGGAAGCCGGACGCCGAGATGCGTGCATCATTCCCAACGCCGCGCCTCCGCTCGGGCCGTTCCCGGCGGGGGAACCCGCTGCCCATTTCGTGTACATTGGCCGAATCCATCCCAAGAAGAACCTCGCCGCGCTGATCGCCGCATGGTGCCGGTCCGGTGTCGAGGCTGCCGGTGCACGCCTGACGATCGCCGGTTGGGGTGAGGACGCCGATGTCACCGAACTGCGCCGCCTGGTCGCCGAGGCCGGCAGCAGCGTCGAATTCGTTGGGCCGGTCTACGGCCCGGAGAAAGCCCGCCTGCTCGCCGCCGCGCGCTTCGTCGTGCTGCCTTCACTCAGCGAGGGGCTGCCGATGGCGATACTCGAGGCGTGGGCTGCGGGCGTGCCGACGCTGATGAGCCGTGAGTGCAACCTCGGCGATGGCTTCGCGGCCGGCGCGGCGATCGACTGCGGCCTCGACGCCGATGCGATCGCGGCGGCTTTGGCGCGCGCATTGGCTTTGGGCAAAGGCGAATGGCACGTGATGACCGAGGCTGCGCGGCGTCTTGCGGCGGGCGCCTACTCAGCCGGGACCGTCGCCGAGAGCTGGGCGCGATGCTACCGCACGATCACCGCCGGAACGGGAGCCGCCGCGTGACACTGCTCGATGCCAATGCAAGCCGCCCGCTCGAAGGCGGCCCCAGCTTCTCGCTTGGCAATCGCTTGTTCCGGCTTGTCTGGACCATTGCCTGGCTGGTGCTCGCACGCTGGACTCCACCGCCGCTGCACGGCTGGCGGCGACTGGTGCTGCGCGCGTTCGGTACGAAAGTCGCCGCGGGCACGCGAGTCTATGCCTCGGTGCGAATCTGGCATCCCGGCAATCTGGAATTGGGCGAGGAAACCCTGATCGGACCGGGCGTGACGCTCTACAATCAGGGGCGGATCACGATAGGTGCACGCACCGTGATCTCACAGCGCGCGCATCTGTGCGCGAGCACGCACGATGTCGACGATCCGCACTTCCAGCTGCAGCTGCGGCCAATCGCGATCGGTCTCCAGTGCTGGGTCGCCGCCGAGGCATTCGTCGGTCCCGGGGTAACGATGGGCGATGGCGCAGTCCTCGGCGCGCGCGGCGCGTTGTTTGCGGACGCTGAGCCGCTCGGCATTTATCGCGGCAATCCGGCGGTGAAGGTGAAGACGCGCCGGCTGCGAGAAGCGTAAGATCAGTCGACCCGGACCTCGCCCAGCGCGATGTTGCTCGCGCCTGCGGCGATGCCGAAGGACAAGATCGGCGCCGCACAGTCCGCGGCAACCGACACGTCCGCGAAGTAGCGCCCCGAACGCGGGTCGACGAGGCGTTTGACCGCCCACGAGTGCTCCTCCGGCCTGCATCCCACCGCCGCGTCGATCGCGCCCGATGGCGCCCCGCCCGCGTCGAGCGCGCGCCAGCTCAAGCGGTGAGAGCCCGGGGAGAGACCCAGCGGCTGAGTGACGAATATCATCGGAACCGGCGCGAGGTTGCTCACGGTCACCGCCCGGCCTTTGAAGCCGTCATGTGCCGCGATTGCGATGCCCACCGCGCCATCGCCCGAGAAGCGCCAGTCGAGCGCGGTCGGCGGGGTTGCGGCATCGGCGCGAATGAAGCCGCCATCGGCAGGCGCGGCCGGTTCGCCGGGC
>CAJCHR010000201.1 GCA_903970225.1 Actinobacteria bacterium 21-64-8
AGACGCTCAAGCGCGGCAAGTTCACCGCCGATCTCGCGGTGATGCGCGCGCTGGTCGCCGAGCGATCGGTCCGGGGTGTGGTGATCGGCCTGCCGCTCAACATGGACGGCAGCGAAGGCCCGCGCGCGCAATCGAGCCGGGCCTATGCGCGCAACCTCGGCGTGCTCGAATTGCCGACGCTGCTGTGGGACGAACGCTGGTCCACCGCCACCGCCGAGCGCGGGTTGATCGAGCAGGACATGAGCCGCGCCAAGCGCGCCGGGCGGATCGACGCGGCGGCTGCGGCGGTGATCCTGCAGGCGGCGATCGATGCGCTGTCAGGGAGCGGATTCTAGCGCAGCACGAACAGCGCGCTGAGCGCGAACGAGGCCGCGCAGCTGACTGTGAAGGCGGCGAATGCGTTGACCAACCCGCGCGCGAAGCCCTGCTCCAGAGCGTGCGAAAACCATCGCGCCTCTGCGATCAGGTAAGCGCCAGTCGCACCGGCGGCGAGTAACAGGCCAACGAGCGGCGCGTCCGGGATCGCCGTGTGCGCCAGCGATGTCCCGATTCCCAGAAGGAGCGCGAATGGCGCGCAGGCGTAACACTGCGCGTAGAAGGGCCCCCGAAGCGCCTTGCGCGTCAGCCTGACCCGTTTTGCACGCAGCATCGCTGCAGACATGATCAGGGGGAACATCGCAAACACGATCAGGCGCAGCACGAGCAGCTTGGTGTCATCGTTGATGAACCCGGCGAGGCCGGTTTTCTGCGCGACGATCGGGTTGGTCCCGCCGCCCAGCGCCGCATCGATCGCCTGGGTGAGCAACAGAGAAAGCACGAGGAACAGCGGCGGGTTGAGCGTGTCCTCGAACTGCTCGTCGCCCCGGTCCAGAAGCTCGGTGTCGGCATAGCCCATCATTGCGAGCGGCCGGGTCATCGTGCGCCACAGCGTGATGGGATAGAAGATCAGCCAGCTCATGACCTCGTAGAGCACTTCGCCAAGGCTGTTGAGCCACTGCATGAAATCCATCGCCGGCGACCTCAGGCTGAGCGGACGATTACCACGAGGCCAGTCCACTTTGAGTTGTCGGCCGCCCATCCGCTGTCGACCGGAACGCGCGCGGCATCGGCCCTGGCCCTGTCCAGTACAGCCGGCGGCACGTCCGCTTCGTAGGCGATGACGTCCGCCGAGCCAAGCAGACGCGCCTCGCGCAACGTCAGGTCATCGGGATCGGCGCTGCGCAGGACGATCTCGACCGTCGTGAGCGCCTCCGCCTCCGCACGGCCTGCCAGCCATGCATCGACCGCGTCTCCGCTCGTCTCCCGCAGCGGATCGAGCGCGCCGCCTTCCGCCAGTGCGCTGTCCAGCGCACGGCGGCGGCCGCCCGCATCGGGCCATCGCTCGCGCAGGCCAGCCCGCGCTGCGTAAAGCCGCTCGGCAAGACCACCGAGAGTCTGGGGCAGCAGCGCTTCCAGCCGCAGCCGTAATGCCTTGGCGAGTCCAGCCGAGGCTCCGCCAGTACCAATCGCGATCAGTACGGGGTCGCGGTCGAGGACTGACGGCACGGTGAAGTCGCATAGTTCCGGTCGGTCGGCGGCATTCACCAGCAGCCCCGCACAGCGCAGCCGGATCGTGTCCGCCTCTGCCGAGACGCGGTCATCATGCGCGACGAATGCGAGCCGTGCGCCCTTGTCGATGCCTTCCTGAAGCTCATCGAAGACGATGCCGCCGGCCCGCTCGACCAGCCGCCGTTTGGCCTCGGCCGCGTCGCCCACGCCCAGCACGATCACCGGCTGGCCCGCGATGCGGTGGAACAGGGGGAGGCTTGCGATCATGGTGCTGGGCTAGGCGCAGTGCATGGCCTTCGACAAGCTCAGGCCGAGCAGGTTTTTCTCCGACTATCCAATGTCCGCTCATGCTGAGCCTGTCGAAGCACACGCGCGAACCTTAAAGCCCGCCCCCAAACCCCTCCCGCAATCGGGACCGCGAAACACCCCTTCGTCATGCTGAACGCGTTTCAGCATCCATCGTGCCGCAGGCGCCGCGCCTCGAAGCACGCGCCCGAGCAGCCCCAGGGCGGCGGTAGCGCGTTGATTCAAGGACAGTGCGGAAGGAGGAATGGACCCTGAAACACGTTCGGGGTGACGGAAAAGGGTGAGGTTCGTTCTGGGGCGGGGCTCGCGCCCCCGTCTACAAAAGCCAATCCGGCACGCGTTCCGCCGCCAGAATCGTTGCCGGATCGATCCGGTCCGCCACGATCGCCCACTTGTCGCCGTCGACCATGACCTCGGGCACCAGCGCGCGGCTGTTGTATGTGTTGGCCATCGTCGCGCCGTAGGCCCCTGCGGTGCGGAACACGGCGAGATCGCCGGGTGCGACGACGTCGATGTCGCGGCCCATCGCGAACGTGTCCGAGCTTTCGCAGATCGGGCCGACGATGTTGGCGGTCTCACGCGTGCCGCCGGGCGTGACCGCGACGAAATCGTGCCACGCATCGTACATCGCCGGGCGCGCGAGGTCGTTCATCGCCGCGTCCACCACCACGAACGGCGCGGCGACGCCGGGCTTCACGCGGATCACTTTCGTGACGAGCACGCCCGAATTGCCCGCGATGACTCGGCCGGGCTCGAACATCAGCGTCGCGTCCCAGCCCTGAGTCACCCGCGCGACCATCGCACCGTATTCGGCGGGGCTCGGGAACGCGTCGCCCGCCTTGTAAGGCACGCCGACGCCTCCGCCGAGGTCCATGTGAGTGACCGCAAGCCCCTCGGCCCGGATCGCGCGCATCAGCCCGCCCATCTTGGCGAAGGCGGCCTCGAGCGGGTCGAGGCTCGAAAGCTGGCTGCCGATGTGCACCGCGAGCCCGCGCATCGCGAGCCCGGGCAGCGCCGCCAGCCGCGCGTAGATCGCGGCGGCGCGGTCGTATGGCACGCCGAACTTGTTCTCGGCCTTGCCGGTCGAGATCTTGCCGTGGGTGCCCGCGTCGACATCGGGGTTCACGCGCAACGCCGCCTGCGCGGTCCTGCCTTGCGCGGCGGCGATCGCGGCCAGCGCGATGCCCTCTTCCTCGGATTCGAGGTTGAACTGGCCGATCCCGGCTTCGAGCCCGCGCGCGAGTTCGGCATCAGACTTGCCTACGCCCGAGAACACCACGTCCTGCGCCGCCATCCCGGCGGCCAGTGCGCGCTCCATCTCGCCGCCAGAGACGACATCGGCGCCGTAGCCCTCGGCCGCCAGCAACTTGAGCACCGCGAGATTGGGGTTGGCCTTCACCGCGAATGCGATGTGCGTGCGTTCCAGCGGCGCCAGCGCATCGCGGAACACGCGTGCGTGGCGGGTCAGGGTGGCGCGCGAGTAGACGTAGACGGGCGTGCCGACCGCCCCGGCAATCACCGGCAGCGGCACGTCCTCGGCGTGAAGCACGCCGTCGTGGAAATCGAAATGGTCCATGGGATCTTTGCGCGGGAGAGGAGAGAGGCCTGCGCCTATTCTGCGGGCGGCAGGTTGAAAGGATCGTCGGGCCGCGGCTCGGATTTGGTGAGCAGCTCGCTGCTGACCCCGGGCACGGCCTGAACCGGCGGTTTCATCATCGCCGCGGTGCTGGGCGGC
>CAJCHR010000202.1 GCA_903970225.1 Actinobacteria bacterium 21-64-8
CGAGGTGACATGTTCGAGCCGGTCGGCGAGCGGCGGACGCGGCCGGTGGACGAGATCCTTGCCGCCTTCCACGATCAGCCGGCCGACGGCGATGGTCGCGAACAACCACAGCGCCTCGCACCGTTCGCCGCGGAGGAGAAGCAGCAACGTCACCGCCAGCGCGAGCGGGCCCATGACGAGAAAGCCGCCGAGCGCGCTCAGCCGCACGACCGGCTTGTCGGCCGGGCCGTGGCCGAGCCACAGCGCATAGTGGAGCGCAAGATCGAGCGGGGCTTGCCACCAGAGCAGAAGCCCGGCGGCGAACAGCAGGACGCCGAGGAGCGCGAGGGTGAGAGCGAGGCGGCGATCGGTCATGCGCTGGCTTGGCACGGCGGCGGTAGCGACCCAAGTGACGAAGCGATTACAAAGGGCGACCGTTTCTTTTCCGTCGTCCCGGCGAAAGCCGGGATCCATAGACACGGCAAGGCCGATAGGGAGCGGGCCGCATCCATGGGTCCCGGCTTTCGCCGGGATGACGGCGGTGGCCCGCGCGTGAGCTATGCGCTCAGATCACGAAGTCGCGCACGAACTCGCTGGCCGGCGCCTGCTCGATCTCGCGCGGTGCGGCGAACTGCTCGATGCGACCGTTGGACAGGATCGCGACCGTGTCGGCGAGCGCGAACGCCTCCTCCCGGTCGTGGGTGACGAAGATCGAGGTCAGCCCGACCCGGTCGTGGATCTCGCGCAAGGCGCCGCGCAGCTCGCGCCGCACCTTGGTGTCGAGCGCGCCGAAGGGCTCGTCGAGCAGCAGGATCGCGGGCTCGCGCGCCAGCGCCCGGGCGAGCGCGACACGCTGGCGCTGGCCGCCCGAGAGCTGCGACGGGAAACGGCCGCCGAGGCCCGGCAGCTGGACCAGCGCCAGCAGCTCGTCGACCCGCGCGGCGATCGCATCTTTGCTCGGCCGCTCGCGCCGCTTCATCACGGTGAGGCCGAAGGCGATATTCTGCGCCACCGTCATGTGGCGGAACAGCGCATAATGCTGGAAGACGAAGCCGATATTGCGGCGCTGCACCGGGCGATCGGTGACGTCCTCGCCGCCGAACAGGACATGGCCCGAATCAGCGGTCTCGAGCCCCGCGATGATGCGCAGCAGCGTCGTCTTGCCCGAGCCCGAGGGCCCGAGCAGCGCGACGAAGGATTTGTCCGGGATCTCGAGGCTGACGCCGTTGAGCGCCGACGCCGTCCCGAAGGTTTTGACGAGATGATCGATCGTGATTGTCATGCGTGTCGTTTACCTGTGGTCGCGATCGCAGGCGATCGCTCAGTGTCCGCTCGCGGCGATCGAGTCGCGGTGGCGCCATTCGAGCAGCGCCTTAGCCGCCAGCGTCACCAGCGCGAGCGCTGCCAGCAGCGAGGCGACGGCGAAGGCGCCGACGAAATTATATTCATTGTACAGCACCTCGACGTGCAGCGGCATCGTGTTGGTGAGCCCGCGGATATGGCCCGACACCACCGACACCGCACCGAACTCGCCCATCGCGCGCGCGTTGGTCAGCAGCACGCCGTAGAGCAGCCCCCAGCGGATATTGGGCAGGGTGACGTGCCAGAAGGTCTGGAAGAAGCCCGCGCCCAGCGTCAGCGCCGCCTCCTCCTCGGCTTTGCCTTGCGCGCTCATCAGCGGGATCAGTTCGCGCGCGACATAGGGAAAGGTGACGAAGGCGGTGGCGATGACGATCGCGGGCACCGCGAACATGATCCGCACGCCGTGCGCGATCAGCCACGGCCCGAACCAGCCATTGGCGCCGAACAGCAGCACGAACATCAGCCCGGCCACCACCGGCGACACCGAGAAGGGCAGGTCGATCAGCGTGGTCAGCAGGTCGCGCCCGCGGAAGTCATGCTTGGAAATCGCCCAGGCCGCGCACATCCCGCACACGCAGTTGAGCGGCACGACGATGATCGCGGTGAGCAGCGTCAGTCGGATCGCCGCGAGCGCATCGGGCTCGACGATCGCCGCCCAGAAGGTGGCGAAGCCCTTGTCGAACGCCTGCGCAAACACGGCGAGCAGCGGCAGCAGGATGATCAGCGCCAGCCAGACCAGCGCGAGCCCGATCAGCAGCGCACGGATGCCGCGCGCTTCGGTGGTGGCGCTCTTCATCCGCCGTTGCGCCATGTGCGTTCGCGCGCCTGGATCAGGTTGATCACCGCGAGCATCGCGAAGGAGACGACCAGCATCACCGCGGCGATCGCGGTCGCGCCCTCATAATCGAACTGCTCGAGTTGGGTCACGATCAGCAAGGGCGCGATCTCCGATCTGAACGGCATGTTGCCCGCGATGAAGATGACCGAGCCATATTCGCCGACGCCGCGGGCGAACGCCAGCGCGAAGCCGGTGAGCAGCGCGGGCAGGATCTCGGGCAGCAGCACGCGGCGGAACACGACCAGCCGGCTCGCGCCCAGCGTGGCGGCCGCCTCCTCGATATCCTGGCCGAGATCGGCAAGCACCGGCTCGACGGTGCGCACCACGAAGGGCAGGCCGATGAAGATCAGCGCCAGCACGACGCCCGCCGGATTATAGGCCAGCGTGATCCCGATCTTTCCCAACGGTCCGCCGACGATGCCGGTATTGGCGTAGATCGCGGTGAGCGCGATGCCCGCGACCGCGGTCGGCAGTGCGAAGGGCAGGTCGACCAGCGCGCCCGCCAGCCGCTTGCCGGGAAAGTCGTAGCGCACCAGCACCCAGGCGATCAGCAGTCCGAACACGCCGTTGACCGCAGCCGCCGCCAGCGCCGCGCCGAAGCTCAGCCGATAGGCGGCGAGCGCGCGCGGCGAGAAGGCGACCTCGACGAAATGCGCCGGTCCTAGCCCGACCGACTTGGCGACGACTGCCGCGAGAGGGAGCAGCACGACCAGTCCGAGCCAGGCGAACGTGACGCCGAGCGTCAGCGCACGACCCGGCATTGCCGTCCCGCCGCGACGGACGCGCGCGCGGACGGCGGCGCCTATCGGTGCGGCGAGGGTCATCGACGGTCGGCGCCGGGCGTCATGCGACGGATCAGAGCGGAGCCGCGCGTCCGAGTCCAGACGGCTGCGCTTGGAAGGGCGAAAGGAAAGCTTGGCGGGCGACGCGTGCGATGGCCGAACCCGGCCGACCCGAGGAGAACTGAGCGCGAAGGCGCGGAGCAGTGCGTCGGGGCGCCGCCGTCGATCGCGGAACCGCGGGTTTCGCCTACGCCGCCGCCGGCTCCGGTGTGTCGCCGAGCGCGTCCGCGATCTCGAACGCCGCGGCGTCTGCGAGACTGGTGTGCGCGAGCGTGCGCAGCGTGTCTTCGCGGACCTGCACCATCACGCGACGGATCGCGCAACGCACCTCGTCATGGCAGTCGTCGCAGCGCGCGTAGAATTTCTCGCTGGCACAGGGCACCAGTGCGATCGCGCCGTCGGTGACGCGGATGACATCTGCGAAACTGATGTCTCGCGCGCTCTTCGCCAGCACATAGCCGCCGCCCGGCCCGCGCCGGCTGGTCACGAACCCGGCGCGCTTGAGGTCGAGCAGGATCAGCTCGAGATACTTGCGCGGGACGCGCTGGTCGCTGGCGATCTCCTGTGCCTGGACCGATCGTCCGGCTTCGGCTTCGGCGAGGTGGAGGAGCGCGCGCAGCGCATAGCGGGTCTTCTGGGAAAGCATGACCCGACACCCCATATGATGGCGGACATTGACCGGCAATGACTGGCGGCGGCGCGGTCGCGCCGCCGTGCTTCCCTTTGCAGGGCACAATCGCTATGTCCGCGCGACTTTGACGGACCTGCTGACCTTTGAGGCTTGATGGCGAAAGAAGAACTTCTCGAGATGCGCGGCCAAGTGGTCGAGCTGCTGCCCAATGCGATGTTTCGCGTGCGCCTCGAAAACGATCACGAAATCCTGGGGCATACCGCGGGCAAGATGCGCAAGAACCGCATCCGTGTGCTGGTCGGCGACGAGGTGCTCGTCGAGCTGACCCCGTACGACCTCACCAAGGGTCGCATCACCTACCGCTTCAAATGACCGGCGGCCCGCCGCGGCGGGCCGGGCGATGACCACGCCGCCACGTCT
>CAJCHR010000203.1 GCA_903970225.1 Actinobacteria bacterium 21-64-8
GAAGTTTTCGAAGCTCGAGCACGGCAGCGTCGCGAGGAACAGAAACGCCACGATACCGACGTGCAGGATGGCGGAAAGTATGACCGCCTTCGGCGTGCCCTTACTTTCGTCCATTCGTCCCGCCCGACCCCGGCTGGCTCAGCAGTCCGATCTTGCTCACCCCCGCCTGCTGGAGAATCGGCAAAATCACGTAGACCTTGCCGTAAACCGCGTTCTTGTCACCGGCAAGTATTACCTGCAGATCCGGATCGGCCTGCTGGAAAGCGGTGATCTTGGCAGTGAACTCCTCGATGCTTACCGGCTCGGCCTTGCCGTCGCCGACCTTGAGCGAGATCTGGCCGTTCTCTTCGATCGACACGACCACCGGGTCCTTGATGTCCTTCAACGATTTGGCGTTGCTTTCGGGCAACTGCACCGGCACGCCGAGGCTCTTCATCATCGGCGTGGTGACCATGAAGATGATCAACAGCACCAGCATCACGTCGATGTAGGGTACGACGTTGATCTCGGACTTGAGCTTGTAGCGTTTGCGACGCGGGGAAATGGCCATGAATGCTGCTCCGCTCAGACCACGTCGTCGGTCTGGATCTGCCGCTGCAGCACGGAGGAAAACTCTTCCTGGAATACTTCGTAATGCGACGCCACGCGTTCGACCTTGGTGGCGAAGCGGTTGTAAGCCCACTGCGCCGGGATCGCGGCGAACAGGCCCATGGCGGTGGCGATCAGTGCTTCGGAGATGTGCGGCGCGACCACGGCGATAGTCACGTCCTTCATTTCACCCAGACCCTGGAACGCACCCATGATGCCCCACACCGTGCCGAACAGGCCCACGTAGGGGCTGATCGAACCGACGTTGGCGAGGAATTCCAGGTTGCGCTCGAGCAGGCCGATCTCCTTGGTGCCGGTGACGCGCATGGCACGCTCGGAGCTCTCCACCACAGTGCGCACGTCGTGCGTCCTGCGCTGGCGCTGACGAGCGAACTCGCGAAAGCCCGACTCGAAAATGTTCTCGATGCCGCCGGCACCGCCGCGATTGCTCACCTCGCGAAACAGCTGCGCCAGATCGCCGCCGGACCAGAAGCGCTCCTCGAACGCCTCGGCGTTTTCCATCGCGGCCTTGGTCTGCGAATGCTTGCGGATGATGATCACCCACGACATGAAGGAAAACACCACCAGCACCAGCAGCACCAGTTTCACCGGGATGCTGGAATCGGAGATCAGCGAAAAAATATTCAGTCCACCGTTCATTGCTTGAGGGTTCTCCGCCGGTCGGCTTGATTGAGGTAAAACTTGGGTTGTCGGGTTTGCGCCCGCGTCGATCGTATGGCAATCCGATCGCGCGAGCTTGTGTCGACGGGCCAGACAGTCAGGTCCGAACCCGCGTTTCGAAATTCAGGCGATGGAACCGGCGGGAAAAAGGTCCGCCGGGATTTGCGTGGGCCGCATGCGATCGAGCTCGACGCAAGCGGCCCGAACCGTGGCTCGGACCAGGCAGGTGCCGTCGCCGCGCAGCACGGTCTGTGCGAACAGGATACTGGCTGCACGGCGCTCTTTGACGTCCACCGTTACCGACAGTTCATCATCCAGCAGGGCGGGCCGGACGAAATCGATCTGCATATCCTTCACCACAAAGCCCAACCCGGTCGCCTTGCGCAACATCGACTGGTCGATACCGATGGCTCGCAGCCACTCGCTGCGGGCGCGCTCGAGAAAGCGCAGATAGCTGGCGTGATAGACCACGCCGCCGGCATCGGTGTCTTCCCAGTACACGCGCACCGGCCAGTGGAAGGGCAGCAGGGTTTCAGACATCGCCGACATCCGCCTGAAAAAGATCGGCCGACTGCGTCGCCCGCGGCGGCGGTGCAAGGCCCAGATGGCGCCAACCCTTGGCGCTGACCATGCGACCGCGCGCCGTGCGGATCAGATAACCCTGCTGGATCAGATACGGCTCGACCACGTCTTCCAGCGTGCCGCGGTCCTCGCTGAGCGCCGCGGCCAGCGATTCGACGCCGACCGGGCCGCCGTCGAAGTTCTCGACGATCAGGCTGAGCAGACGCCGGTCGAGTTCGTCGAAACCTTCCGGGTCGATCTTCAACATGTCCAGCGCGGCCTTCGCCGCTGCGAGAGTGATCTCGCCTTCCGCACGCACTTCGGCGTAGTCGCGCACGCGCCGCAGCAGGCGGTTGGCGATGCGCGGCGTGCCGCGCGATCGGCGCGCGATTTCGGTAGCACCCTCGGGGGCACACACGATGCCCAGGATGCGCGCGGCGCGGCGCACGATCTGGGTGAGTTCGTCGGTGGAATAGAATTCCAGCCGCTGCACGATGCCGAAGCGGTCGCGCAGCGGCGCCGTGAGCATGCCGGCGCGGGTGGTCGCGCCGATCAGGGTGAACGGCGGCAGGTCGAGCTTGATCGAGCGCGCGGCCGGACCTTCGCCGATCATGATGTCGATCTGGAAATCTTCCATCGCCGGGTACAGCACCTCCTCCACCACCGGCGACAGCCGATGGATCTCGTCGACGAACAGCACGTCGTTCGCTTCGAGATTGGTCAGCAGCGCGGCCAGATCGCCGGCGCGCTCCAGCACCGGGCCGGAGGTGGAGCGCACGTTGACGCCCAGCTCGTTGGCGATCACGTGGCTCAGCGTGGTCTTGCCCAGGCCGGGCGGCCCGAAGATCAGTACGTGATCGAGCGCGCCGCCGCGCCTGCGCGCCGCCTCGATATAAATCGACAGCTGCTCGCGCACCGCCTGCTGGCCGAGGTATTCGGCGAGTCGCCGCGGGCG
>CAJCHR010000204.1 GCA_903970225.1 Actinobacteria bacterium 21-64-8
TGCGGTATTCCTCCATGATCGGCAGCGAGCCGGTCGGCATGAACTGGGTGTAGAGCTGCGTGCGCAGGCCCGTGCGCATGTTGACCGACGCGACCGTGCCGGCGATGCCCGACCAGCCGTACACGCCTCCGCCGGACATCCCGCCCGCGCCGAAGCCGCCGACCGCACTCAGCCAGGGCGGCACGACGACGCCGGGCGGCATCAGGTTGCTGGTTCCCATTCTGATCGCCTTTTCGCTCATCACTCTCCGACCGCCCAGAGTGCCATAATTGTCGATCATGGCAAGGAAGCGGTCGTAATCGCGCGGACTGCTGACCAGGCCCGACCCGCCGAACGGCCACGCCGGCTTGTCGAGATAGATCGAGGTCGGCCCCGGATCGAGCGGGTAGACCGTCCCGCGGTACACGCCACTGCTGGTGGTCAGCCGGTGCGCCTCGCGCTGCGGCACCTGGAAGAACGTGCTGGTCATCTCCAGCGGGTCGAGCAGGTGCTCGTGCAGGAACCGGTCGAACGGCATGCCCGAGACGATCTCGATCACCCGGCCCATCAGGTCCAGCCCCAGGCTGTAGCTCCAGTGCGTGCTGGGCTCATATACCAGCGGCAGGTCGGCCAGCCGGTCGGCGAATTTGGCGAGGCTCGGCGCGGGGTGTCCGCGGTCGAGGCCCGGCGGCGGCATGCGGCTGATGCGTCCGGTCACGACGCCGCGCGCGCGCATCGCATCGTGCAGCGGACCGTGCTGGACGATCGCATAGCCCAACCCGGCAGTGTGCGTCAGCAGGTGGCGCAGGCGGATCGGCTCACGCGCGCGGTGCACCGCGGTGATGGAGCCGTCGGGCACGTCCTGCACGGTCATGTGCGCGAACTTCGGAAGCAATTCCGCGACCGGCTGGTCGAGGTGCATGCGCCCCTCGTCGATCAGGATCATCGCCGCCATGCCGGTGATCGGCTTGGTCATCGAATAGATCCGGAACAGGCTGTCGCCGGTGACGAGGTCCGAATCCTGAAAGCCTTCGTGGCCGCGCTCGAAGAACCGTGGTGGCTCGCCGCGGCGGCCGATCGAGGCGACGATGCCGGGGAGCCTGCCCGGGCCGACCCAGCGTTCGACCAGCGCATCGACGTGCGGCGTCGCCAGCGAGTATTCGGCGGCGCGCGCGATTGCGGGGAGAAACGGCACGAGTCCGGCGGCCGCGCCAAGGCGCAGCACGGTACGGCGGTCGAGACGGTTATCGATGCTCATGTCGCCCGCCTCCTTCTCGTGTCCCGGGATCCGCCAGCGCCAGCTGAGCGGCGCGGGCGAAGACCGTGGGCAGCCCGGCCTCCGCGATCCGTGCAATCGGCCACCACTCGCCATCGGCCCCCATCTCGCGGCCTTCAACCCGCGAATGAACCATGAGTTCGAGCGTCAGCGAGAAATGCGTGAAGCCATGCGCCACCGCCCCGGCCGAGCGCCATTGCCCGTCGATCGGTGGCGACGCCGCGCCGTCGGCGCGCGCGTTCCAGCCATCGTCCGGCAGCGCGCGCATGCCGCCGAGCATGCCCTTGTCGGGCCGCCGCACCAGCCACACCGAACCGTCCCGCTCGATCCAGAACGCGCGCCCGCGCCGTTCGGGCCTGGCCTTTTTCGCGGCTTTCACCGGGTAGGCCTCAGGCATTCCCGAACGGCCGGCGCGGCACTGCGCGGACAGCGGACAGAGCAGGCAGCGCGGACTGCGCGGGACGCAGATCGAAGAGCCGAGGTCCATCATTGCCTGGGCGAAGTCACCAGCGCGCGCTTCCGGCGTGATCGTGTCGGTGGCGGTGCGGATCGCCGTCCGCGCACCCG
The DNA here is from genome assembly GCA_903970225.1 of Actinobacteria bacterium 21-64-8. Taxonomy (GTDB): domain Bacteria; phylum Pseudomonadota; class Alphaproteobacteria; order Sphingomonadales; family Sphingomonadaceae; genus Novosphingobium. The sequence continues at coordinate 1,823 of CAJCHR010000204.1, forward strand.
GCAGGGGCTCGCCGATCGCGAATAAGCGGGAGACCACCCGCTCGACATTGGCATCGACTACCACCGCGCGCCGCCCGAACGCGATCGCGGCGACTGCTGCCGCGGTGTACGCGCCTAACCCCGGAAGTCCGCGCAGCCCGTCCTCGCTATCCGGAAACGCCCCGCCCGCCGCTGCGACGGCACGTGCGCAAGCGAGCAGGTTGCGAGCGCGGGCATAGTAGCCGAGCCCGGCCCAGGCGGCCATCACGTCGCCATCCTCCGCCGCCGCCAGCGCGCCGATCGTCGGCCAGCGCCGCGTGAACTCGGTGAAATACGGGATCACCGCCGCGACCGTGGTCTGCTGGAGCATCACCTCGGACAGCCATACGCGGTAAGGCCAATTGCTGCCGAAATCCTGCGCTTGCGTACCCGGCGCGGCGCGCCACGGCAGCACGCGGGCGTGCCGATCATACCAATCGAGCAGTGCCGGCGCGACGCCGTCGGCGTCGAACTCCGCGTCGAAGTTCCTTGCGGCAATGGTCGGCGCACTGGCATCCATTCGGGCGCTATGGCATTGGCCCCGGCTCAATGGAACCGGACGACAAACCGAAACGCGTGAAGGTGGCAAAAGCCGCCAGGGCGCCCGCGAGCGAGACCGCTGGCCGCCGCTACGAGCGCCCGCGCGGCGGCGCGGCGCGGCCGATCGCCGAACTCATGCCCGAAGTCGGACGCACCGCCTTCCGCAAGTTCGGCTTCGTCCAGTCGAGCGTGGTCAGCCGCTGGCCCGAGATCGTCGGCGCCGCGCACGCCCGGGTCTCGCTGCCGCAGGCGATCCGCTTTCCGCCCGGCGAGAAGGCCGACGGCATCCTCGAACTGCTGGTCGAGCCCGCGCACGCAACGCTTATCCAACACGTGATCCCGGAGATCATGGAACGCGTGAACCGTTTCTTCGGCTATCGCGCGGTGGCGCGGGTCAAGCTCAAGCAAGGTGCGGTTAAGCCGGCGTCTGCTCCTCAGAAGACCATCGCGCCGCCGTCTCTCAAGCCCGTTCCGATCGAGCTTGGCGATTCGCTGCGCGACATCGGCGATCCGGAGCTGCGCGCGGTGCTCGAATCGCTGGCGCGCAGCATGGCGCAGCGTGACGATGGGCGTGAAACAGGGGCCGAAGGGGAATGATGATACGCTTGCTGCCGATACTCGCTCTTCTGGCCGCGAGCCTTCCGCTCACCGCCATCGCGGCGCCCCCTGCTCCCGGCGGCTGGGCCGCGGCCGAGCGTGTGACGCCAGCCGGCGGGCACCTCTATGGCAACCCCAACGCCAAGGTGAAGCTGGTCGAATACATCAGCTACACCTGCCCGCACTGTGCCCACTTTGAGGAACAATCGACCGCGCCGCTCTGGCACAAATATCTTCCCGCCGGCACCGTCTCGGTCGAAGTGCGTCACCTGATCCGCGACCCGATCGACATGACCGCCGCGGTGCTCGCCAACTGCGGCCCTGCGGCCAAGTTTCTGGGAAACCACGCGATGTTCCTGAGCCAGCAGGCCCGCTGGATTCGGCCGGTGGAGAATTCTTCCGACGCGCAGCGCAAGCGCTGGGAAACCGGCGGCGCCGCGCAGCAGGTCAAGGCGATCGCCGCCGACTTCGGCTTCTACGCGATGATGCAGGGCCGCGGGTACAGCCGCGCGCAAGTCGACGCCTGCCTCGCCGACCCTGCATTGCCCAAGCGCCTGTCCGCGCAGACGCAGGCTGCGAATCAGGTGGGCATCGATTCGACACCCGGGCTGATGCTGGACGGCGCCCCGCTCGCGGGCACATACGACTGGGCCACGCTCCAGCCGCAGATCGATGCGCGTCTGTAAGCGAACTGTGGAAGATCCGGGTGGTAGCGCACCCGGCGATGTTTGATCCGGCAAGCCGCTGCGCTAGCCTTCGCTCCCTGAGGATATCCGCATGATCCGTTCTTCGATCCGTCACGCCGTGCTGCTCTCCGCGCTGCTGCCGCTCTCGCTGGGGCTCGCCGCCTGCAAGAAGGACAGCGATACGATCGGCACCTCCGCCCCCGCCAGCAGCTCCGCGCTCCCCAAGGTCGCGCCGCCGGCCGGCAAGGCCTGGACCGACGTCGTCAGCACGACCGCCGACGGCGGCTATCTGATGGGCAACCCCAACGCGCCGATCAAGCTGGTCGAGTACGGCTCACTCTCGTGTCCGCACTGCGCGCATCTCGCGGTAGAAGGCGCCGAGTCGCTGAAGAACGATTTCGTCGCCAGCGGCCGCGTCAGCTACGAATTCCGCAGCTTCGTGATCCATCCGCAGGACGTGCCGCTGACGGTGCTGGTCCAGTGCGCGCCAACGGATTCGTTCTTCGGGCTGGTCGAGCAGATCTACACCAACTTCGATGCGATGAACGCGCCGATGCAGGACGAAGCGACGCTGAAGAAGGCGCAGGCGGCGATGTCGCTGGCCCCTGCCGAGCGCTGGCCCGCTTTCGCCGATATCCTCGGCTACACCTCGTTCTTCGCGCAGCGCGGGCTGCCGACCGCGCAGTCGCACGCGTGCCTTGCCGACGTGACCAAGGCCAAGGCGGCGGCGGACCTCGCGAAGAAATACGGTGACGCGGGGATCGACCAGACGCCGACGCTGGTGATCAACGGCAAGCAGCTCGAGGGCAGCGAGTGGGCCGCGCTGAAGACCGCGCTCGAAAACGCCGGCGCGAGATAATCTTGGAGCGGCATCGGCTCACTCCCCCACCCGGCCACCCCGCGATAGCAGGCTATGGGTGGCCGGGTGGGGGAGTGGGCCGGTGCCGCCTTTCCGCCGCAAAGCGGCGGGCATAAATGCGCTTCAAGCGGCTCAAGCTCAGCGGATTCAAGAGCTTCGTCGAGCCGGCTGAACTGCGCATCGAAAGCGGGCTGACCGGCGTCGTCGGGCCCAACGGCTGCGGCAAGTCGAATCTGCTCGAAGCGATCCGCTGGGTCATGGGCGAAAGCTCGGCCAAGTCGATGCGCGGCGGCGGCATGGACGACGTGATCTTCGCCGGCACCGCGACTCGCCCGCCGCGCGATTTCGCCGAAGTGGCGCTGCTGACCGAGGACGCGGAAAACGGCGAGGTCGAGGTGATCCGCCGGATCGAGCGCGGCGCGGGCAGTGCCTACCGTGTCAACGGCCGCGATTCGCGTGCGCGCGACGTCTCGCTGATCTTCGCCGACGCGGCGACCGGCGCACACTCGCCCGCGCTGGTCAGCCAAGGACGGATCGCTGCGGTGATCGCGGCCAAGCCCGCCGAGCGGCGGCAGCTGCTGGAAGAAGCCGCCGGCATCTCGGGGCTGCACGCGCGGCGCAAGGACGCCGAGAACAAGCTGCGCGCGACCGAGGCCAATCTTGGCCGGCTGACCGATGCGATGGCGGGTCTCGACACGCAGATCGCGGCGCTGCGCAAACAGGCCCGCGCCGCTGAGCGCTACCGCGCGGTATCTGAGCAGATCAAGGTTGCCGAGGCCCGCGCGGTGTTCGCGCGTTGGCGCGATGCGGCTGCGGCGGCGGAGACCGCGCGCGGCGATGCGGCGGCGGCGGAAACGCGAGTCGCGCAGGCACAGGCCCTGGTGAAGCAGGCGCAGCAGCAACAATCAGCCGGAGCGCATGCGTTGGCCGAGGCGCGCGACACGCTCGCCGATCGCCGCGACGATGCGAGTGCGCATGGCCACCGCATGGCCGCGCTGACCAGCCAGCTCGAAGCCGCCGAGCAGCGCCTCGCCGATCTTGATCGTGAGCGGGCAAGGCTGGAGCGGGATCGCGGCGATGCCGACCGGCTGACCGGAGATTCGGCCGCGGCGCTCACGCGGCTGGAGCGCGAACTGGCTGAAGGCGAGGCCGCGCTGGCGGCGCAAGAAGCACTCCGGCCGGGGCTGGTCGATGCGCTCGACAATGCCGAGCGCGGTGCGCGGGCGGCAGAGTTGGCGCTGGCGCAGGCGACCGCCGAGCAGGCGGGCGTCGAGGCCGAATGGCGCATCGCCGAAGCTGCATGCGTCGCCGCGCGCTCGCGGCGTGACCGGCTGGCGGAGGAGGTGCGGCGGCACGCGGCGCAGATCGCTGCGCTGGCGGGCGTAGCGGATGTCGGGGCGGCACTGACCGAGGCAGCGGCGCGCCGCGATGCGGCCGGGCAGGCGCT
>CAJCHR010000205.1 GCA_903970225.1 Actinobacteria bacterium 21-64-8
CCTCAAGAGCGCCGACAAGACCGGGGACAAGAACGCGCGCTACGATTACCGCACGGTCAACTTCCTCGCGAAACAGCTGCCGATCGCGATGGCCTTGTCGCCGCGTTCATTGCTCGTGTCCCGCGCGATGCCCGAATCGACCGCTCCCTATCCGTTCATCGGCTTCGCGCAGCATATGCCCGCAGAGGTGAGCGCGCAGGCGGCGGGGACGCTGGTCAGCGTCGGCAACCAGTGCACCGCCGAGCTCGGCCAGATCGCGCTGCTGACGCGCGAGCTCCAGCCGATCAAGGCGACCGAACTGGTGCGCGCTTCCGCGGCGCTTGGCGTGCCCAACGCGCCCGAAGTCACCGGCGCCGCGTTCACCGACACCGCGATCCGCGCGCGTGACGATCTCAACAAGTTCCAGGTGCTCCATTTCGCCACGCACGGCGTGACCGAGGGACAATGGGCCTGCGCCAAGGCGCCGCCGGCGCTGGTGACCAGCCTTGGCGGACCGGGCTCCGATGCGATCCTTTCGTTCGACGAAGTGGCGCAGCTCAAGCTCGACGCGAACCTCGTCGTGCTCTCGGCCTGCGATACTTCGGCGAGCGTCAGCATCGCCGGCGCGCGCGCGGCGGGCGAGGAGAGCGTCGATGCCTCGCTCGACGGTCTGGTCCGCGCCTTCCTGGCGGCGCAGGCGCGCGCAGTGCTCTCGACCTACTGGCCGATCTCCGACGCAGGCGAGAGCGAGCAGCTGATCGGCGATTTCTACGCCGCCGCGCGTTCGGGCACGATCGAAGGCGCGCTGCAGACCGCTCAGGTCAAGCTGATGAACAGCGCGGAAAGCTCGCACCCGCTCTACTGGGGCGCGTTCTTCCTGGTTGGCGATGGACAGAAGCCGCTGCTCAGCCCGGCCGCAAGGACATCGCTCGATGCGCCCGCGAACCATCTCGCCGTGCTGGCGGCGCGGTAGCGGGACGATGCGGAACCGCGCAATGCCGCGCGGCGTTGCCGCGTGGCCCGGGTCGGGGTAGCGTCGGGCCATGGGCAAGCCAGCGGCGCGCGTCACCGATCCTCACATCTGCCCGATGGTCACGGGCGTGGTTCCGCACGTCGGCGGACCTATCCTGCCGCCTTGCGCCCCGACGGTGCTGACCGGATCGTTCCCGCAGGCGCGGGTCACCGATCTGGCGACCTGCGTCGGCCCCCCCGACATGATCGCGCTGGGCTCCCTCACCGTGCTGACGATGGGCCTGCCTTCCGCGCGGATGGGTGATGTCACCGTGCATGGTGGCAGCATCGTGATGGGCCTGCCGACCGTGCTGATCGGCGACGCCGGTTTCGCGATGCTGAGCCCGGGGCAGATGATCGCGCTGATCACGAAAATGGCGCTCGAGGGCGAAAGCGCGGATGCGGCGGCAATGGCCAAGGCGATGATCGCAGCGGCCGAGGAGGGCAAGCCGTTCTGCGAGCAGTGCCTGAAGTCCGCGCTTTCGGGCACGGCCTGAACGCGCCGCGATGGAGCCCGTCTGGTACGCGATCATCGACGGCGCGCGCGACCCTCGGCTGGCCGATCTCGTCCGCTCGTGCGCGTCGCATCTGTGCCTGTTCAAGGCGCGCGATCTCGACCCCGCGTTGCAGATGGTTGCGCCGTGGCTGGTGCGAATCGATCCGACCGAACCGCTGCTCGCGACCTGGCAGCAGCACGGCCACGCGGCGAGCTGGGGCCTGATGGCGCTCTCGGCTCTGCCGATCGAGCAATTGCAGCGCCATTTTCGCCGATTCCTGCAGGCCAAGCTGCCCGATGGGACGATCGCGCTGTTCCGCTTCTACGATCCGCGCGTGTTCAACACGTATGTCCGCGCGATGACGCCCGAAGAGCGCGCTCCGTGGTTCGGCGACGTGCTGCAATATTCGGTCGAGGCCGAGGGAGGCACCGCGATGCATCATTACCGGCTGGTCGACGGGAGGCTTCATGACGGCAACGACAGGATCGGCTGAGGCGGCGCCGCTTGCCGCGCCCGGGATCGCCATCGCGGTAATCGTTGCGGGCGTGGCGCTCGCGTTTGGCTGGGTGCTGCTCGCACAGAAGCTGGGCGGCTCGATCAACCTCGGATCGGAAACCGCATCCAACGCGGCGTTCTTCCTCGTTCTGTTCGCCCCGCTGGCCGCAATCGCGCTGGTTGCGGCAAGGCTCTCGGGCATTCGTGCACTGCGCGCCGGAACCCGCGCTTCGGGCTGGATCGGCGCAGGCGCGGCGCTGGGCGCGGCGGGTTTCGGCGCGACGCTGGCGCTCGCCTGGCTTCAGGGCGGGGTGGTCGCGGGAACCGTGCCGGCGCCGGCGCTCGGGGTGCTGCTGCTCGGCGTGGTGTTGACGTTTTTCCAGACCGGCGTGGAGGAGGTGTTCTTCCGCGGCTGGCTTCAGCCGGCGCTGGTCGCGCGGATCGGCCCCGCGGCGGGGATCGCGATCGGGGCGCTGTGCTTTGCCGCGTTTCACCTTGCCGGCGGCGCGCGTGCGCCGATCTCGCTGCTCAACATTCTGCTTGCCGGTCTATGGTTCGGCCTGCTCGCCTGGCGCAGCGGCGGGATCGTCGCGGGCCTTGCGGCGCACTTTGCGTGGAACGTGATCGAAAGCTCGTTGCTCGGATTGGTGCCGAACCCGGGGAGCGACGTGTTCGGATCGCTGATCGACCTCGATCTCCTGGGCGCGCCAGTCTGGGGCGGTCATGAAGAGGGCCTCAATGCGAGCATCGGCACCATCGCGGTACTGCTTGCGCTGATCGTGCCGTTGGTCTGGCGTCCGCGTGTTTCTCCCCTCCCGCTCGCGGGAGGGGCCGGGGGAGGGCCTGTCGGTCTGTCCTGAGACAGGCCCTAGCCTGACCCGTCCCGCAAGCGGGACGGGGACATTCAATCCGCCTGCTGAGCCCGCGCGACGTCGATCCGGTCGCGCTCCTTGAGGAAGCCCTGCATCGCGCCGCCTTCGAGCAGCTTGCGCGCCGCGTCGTCGACCGGGATCGACAGCGGATCGACGTGCACGCCGCCCACCAGCGTCTCGTAGTGAAGGTGCGGCCCGGTGGTGCAGGTGCCGGTCACACCGACGTAGCCCACCGTCTCGCCCTGCACGACATGCTGGCCGACGTGCAGGCCCGCGGCATAGTGGCTCGAGTGGAAGTAGCGCGTCTGCAGGCCCTTGGCGTGATCGATCATGATCATGTTGCCCGCGCATGTGGTGGGCGAGGCGTTGCTGACGACGCCGTCGGCAGCGGCATAGATCGGCGTGCCGATCGGAGCGGCGAAATCGATGCCCTCGTGCATCCGCGTGTAATGCAGCACCGGGTGGAAGCGCATCCCGTAGACCGAGGTGATCCGCGCGCCGTCGATCGGCGTGCGCATCATGCCCCGCTTGATCGAGCCGCCGTTGCCGTCGTACCACGCGGGCGCCGCCTCGCCTTGCGCCTGAAACCGATAAAGCGCCTTGCTCTTTCCCGGCGTGGTCAGCGACGCGTAGAGCAGCTGCGGCGCGCCGACCGCCTCGCCGCGCCCGTTGACCGACTGTTCGTACGCGACCTCGAAGGTGTCGCCCGGAGAGACTTCGGACGCGAGGTTGAAGTCGTAAGCAAAGGCATTGATGAACTCGGGGATCAGCGAATCGACAAGCCCGGCGGCGACCGCCGAAGTGTAGAAGCTCTGCGAATCGAGCTCGCCGCGCACCACCCGGATCTTGCGGGTGAGGTCCGCGGCGACCTTGCGCGCGATGAACGCGCCGTCCGCGCCGCGATCGACCACCGCGCCCGAGCCGTCGGCGAACGAGGCTTGAAGCCGTTGGAGATGAGTCACCCCGCCCTGCGGCAGCAACACCATCGTCGCGTGAATCTCGCCCGCGCCGGACAACGCAGAGGTCGCCGCGGCGATGGCGCCCTTCGATTCGTCAGAAGAGACTCCGGCTGACGACAGCATTCCGGACAGTCCGCTCGCGTCCGCCAGCGTGAGCGAGCGTTCGATCGTGTCGGGCGCGCGCGGAGCGGAACTGCTGGCAGCCACGGGCTCGGCCGCAGCATCGGCCAATCGCGCAGCGTGCGGCGCGGAGCGCTCGATCCAGGCGCCAGTCGCCGCCACGAGCAGGATCGCGGCCGAGACGGCATAGGGCAACAGGCGCTGGCCCGATTCGGCCCCGGTGGGGCCCGTTGGCAGCGGTGCGTTGACGGGGGCGGAAGCGTCATCGGCGAGCGTGCGCCAGAAATCGCCTTCGGACTTGCCGACCGATGTCGGGCCCACGGGAGCTTTCTTCGGAGCCTCTGCTCCAAGTCCCCACTGCTTCGGGTCGAAGGAATTAACCATAGAAACCTCTTCCCCGCCCCGGTCCGTCACCCGGAAATAAATGTAGGCGGGCTATAACCTTGCTTTTGCTGTCGTTGAAGCTGTGCTTTACAGCGCGCATCGACGGGGGTGATAGATGTCGTTCGGGAGCCGTGTCGCCTGGCGCGAGGGACAATTCCTTCGGCCGCAGCACTTTCAGCAGGCAGATCGGGCGGCAGCCTGGCAGGCGCGGGTCCGCGCCGAGGGTTTGCGGCCTTATCCCTGGGGCCTGACGCAGGTCGTGATCGACGAGGATCTCGCCGCGATCGGCAAGTTCACGCTGGTGCGCGCGAGCGGGATCATGCCTGACGGCACCGCGTTCTCGATCCCCGACGACATGCCGCCGCCGCCGCCGCTCGACATGCCCGCCGACACCCGCGACGCGACGATCTACCTGACGTTGCCCGCCGCGCAGGCTGGCGCGCAGGAGTTCGCCGAGGCCGAGCGCGCCGGGCCCGACATCCGCTATCTCGTCGCCGAGTCGGAGGTGAGCGACTGCTTTTCCGACGATCGCAGCCAGGAGCCGATCGAACTCGCGCATCCCAACTTGCGCTTCGGCGTCACCCGCGACCAGACGTATGGCCGTATCCTCTGCGGCCTCGCGCAAGTGCGCGAAGTCGATGGCAAGCGCGTGATGTTCGACGATCGCTACATCCCGCCCGCGCTCGACATGGCCGCCTCGCGCCCGCTCAAGAACGGGCTGATCGACATCATCGGTCGCGCCGACCAGCGGATTGACGAGCTCGCGGTGCGCGCTGTCGAGGCCACGGATGGTGGCAACGAGACGTTTGCGAGCTTCCTGTTGCTGCAAGCGCTCAATCGCTGGGCGCCGGTGCTGCGCCATCTGGATTCGCTGCCGATGGTGCACCCCGAGCGGCTTTACGAGGAACTGGCGAGCCTGGCGGGTGAGATCGCCACTCTGGTCAAGGCCGAACGCAAGGCGCCGCTTCTGCCGCAATACGATCACGAGAACTTGCGCGGCACGTTCGAGCCGTTGTTCGCGTTGCTGCAATCGATGCTGTCGATCTCGATCCAGGGCCCGGCGAAGCAGCTTCCGCTCGAACCCGCGGGTCCGGGGGCGTGGGTCTCGACGATCGTCGATCGCAACCTCTACCAGTACGATTTCTTCTACCTGGCGGTCCGCGCCGCGGCATCCCCGGAGGAAATCCGGCGCGGGTTTCCGGCGGTGGCCAAGATCGGCGCGGTCGAGAAGATGCGAGCCATCGTCGATTCGGCGCTGCCCGGTGTGCCATTGCGGCACGCCACGACCCCGCCCCCACAGCTTCGCGTGCTGCCCGGCTACGTCTATTTCGAGCTCGATCGCAGCGCGCCCGACTGGCGCGATTTCTCGAACGCGACCGCTCTCGGCTTGCATGTCGCGGGTGAATGGCCCGAGCTCCGCATGGAGCTTTGGAGCGTGAAAAGGACGGCAAGATGAGCGGTTCTGGGAACGGTCCCGGCAACGGATCTGGCGGCGGCTCCGGTGACAACGGCAACCGGACGGTCTTCCGGCCCTCACCGCTCTCGGGCATGCGCCCGGGCGGGGCTCCCGCGCCGGGCCAACCG
>CAJCHR010000206.1 GCA_903970225.1 Actinobacteria bacterium 21-64-8
TGATGGATGATGTGGACGCGGTGGTGGCCTCGATCGTCGCGGAGATGAAGGCGCGCTGGGCCGATCAGCGAGCGCGGCCCGTGGCGCGCGGACAATCAGGCGGATATCGGCGATGACCGAGACATTGCGCCCGGGGATGGCCCCCACCCCAACCCCTCCCCTGAAGGGGAGGGGCTTATCCAGCCGAGAGACTGCAGAGCGCACCAATTCCCCTCCCCTTCAGGGGAGGGGTAAGGGGTGGGGGCTCTCGGCTGCGCGCAACGCCGAGTTGACGCACTACGCTCACGAAATGCGCCGCGATCCCACCGAACCGGAAAAACGCCTGTGGCGCGCGCTGAGCCGCTCACAGCTCGCCGGCTACAAGTTCCGGCGCCAGGCCGTCATTGGTCCGTTCATCGCCGACTTCCTCTGCCCGCAGAAGGCGCTGGTCGTCGAAGTGGATGGCGAAACACACGATATCGACAAGGACCGGGGCCGCGATAGTGCGCTGAAGAGGCTCGGTTTCACGGTGCTCCACGTCACCAATCCCGACGTGATGCGCAATCTTGAAGGGGTGCTTACCGCGATCCTCGGCACGCTTGAGGCGGTGCCGGATCGTTGGGAGAGCCCCCACCCCAGCCCCTCCCCCGAAGGGAAGGGCTTAAAGGACTGTCATGCTAAGTATCCATAACCTCTCCGCCACCGTCGCGGACAAGCCGATCCTCAAGGGTCTCTCGCTCAGCATCAATGCGGGCGAGATCCATGCGATCATGGGCCCCAACGGTGCGGGCAAATCCACGCTGGGCTATACGCTCGGCGGGCGACCCGGCTATGAAGTGACCGGCGGCTCGGTCACGTTCAACGACGAAGACTTGCTCGCCCTCGCCCCGCACGAGCGCGCTGCGGCCGGGCTGTTCCTCGGCTTCCAGTACCCGGTCGAGATCCCCGGCGTGTCGTTCGTCCAGTTCCTGCGCGAGGCCGCGAATGCGCAGCGCAAGTCGCTGGGGCAGCCGCCGCTGACAGGCGGCGAGTTCCTCAAGCTTGCGCGCGAGAAGGCCGGTTTGCTCAAGATGGACATGGACATGCTCAAGCGGCCGGTGAACGTCGGCTTCTCGGGCGGCGAGAAGAAGCGCGCCGAGATGGTGCAGATGGGCATCCTCGATCCCAAGCTGGCTATCCTCGACGAGACCGATTCGGGCCTCGACATCGACGCGCTGCGGATCGTGGGCGAGGGGATCAACGCGATCATGCGCAAGCCTGACCGCGCGGTGCTGCTGATCACGCATTACCAGCGCCTGCTCGATTACGTGAAGCCCGACTTCGTCCACGTGCTCGCGGGCGGGCGGATCATCCGCACCGGCGGCGCGGAACTGGCGCTCGAACTGGAGAGCCAGGGCTACGAGGCGGTGACCGCATGATGGCGCTCGCGCTGCTTGCCGACGCGATGGTCGCGGACCCGGCGCCCCCGGCTTCGCCCACCGCGGTGCTCGGCTCGCCCGAGTTCGGCCCGATGCATGAGGCCGTTGCCAAGTGCGACCGCGAGACGATGGGCAAGCTCAACAAGGCCGAGCCGCACCGCCGTGCCGAGCTGGCGGGCGCGATTTATGCCGAACAATTGGCGATCGCGCAGGAGCGGGCGGCACTCGATGCGACCGCGCCGACGTCCGCTTCGGGCAAGGCCTCGCTGGAGGCCGCGCGCACCGCGCTCGACAACCGGCAGAAGCGGCTCGACGACACCAAGCAAGTCGAGAAATCGTGGCGCGATGCGGTCGAGGAACTGCGCGCCGACTATCTCGCCAACTGCGATCTGCGGAAGAAGTCGTCGTGATGGACGCCCTAACCCTCGAACCGCTGCCCACGCGCAAGGATGAGGCGTTCCGCTATTCGGACTTCGGCGCGCTGGCGCGGCTGTGGCCCGTAGCGCGCGAGGACATCCTTGTACCGAGCGGCCAGTCGACTCAGCTTGCGGTGATCGAGGACAGCGCAGGCGAAGTCGCGCGGCATCTGGTGATCGAGCTGGAAGCCGGCGCAGCGATGGATGTGCGTATCCTCAATGTGGGCGCGTCGTTCGGCCGCATCGCGCTGGACGTGCGGCTCGGCGAGGGCGCACGCTTCACGCTGGGCGCGGCGCAGCTTGGTTCGGGCACGCAAGTGCTGGAGATCGTCACCGAGGTTTCGCATGTGGCGCCGAATGCGGTGAGCCGGCAGGTGATCCGCTCGGTGCTCGCGGGGCAGGCGACGGGGACGTACCTCGGCCGTGTGGCGGTCGCGCGCGGCGCGGACGGGACCGACGCGGGCCAGTCGGTGCGCGCGATGCTGCTCGACGCCAGCGCCACCGCCAACGCGCGGCCCGAGCTCGAGATTTTCGCCGACGACGTCAAATGCGCGCACGGCTGCGCGGTGGGCGAACTTGACGCGGCGGGCTTGTTCTATCTCGAATCGCGCGGGCTCGATCCGGCGCAGGCCAAGCGGCTGATGTTGCAGGCGTTCGTCGCCGAGGCCTTCGCCGGAGCGCCCGACGAGGAACGGCTGCAGGCGCTCGCGCTGGCCCGGCTGGAGACTTTGGTATGAATACGCAGACTCTGGTGCGCCCCGTGCGCGCTCAGTTCCCCGGCCTGCTCACCGCTGACGGCCAGCCCTGGCATTACCTCGATACCGGCGCGACAGCGCAGAAGCCGCAAGTCGTGATCGACGCGGTCACACGCGCGCTGGGCACCGATTATGCGACCGTTCACCGCGGGGTCTACGCGCGCTCAGCCGAGATGACGCTGGCATACGAGGCGGCGCGGCGGCGGGTTGCCGGGTTCATCGGCGGCGCGGAGCACGAGATCGTGTTCACGCGCGGCGCGACCGAGGCGATCAACCTCGTGGCGCAAAGCTGGGGCGCGGCGAACCTCAAGGCGGGGGATCGGATCCTGCTTTCGGTGCTCGAACACCATTCGAACATCGTGCCGTGGCAATTGCTGCGGGACCGGATCGGCTTCGCGATCGACGTCTGCCCGCTGACCGACGACGGCCGGATCGATCTGGACGCGGCCGAGGCGATGTTGACGCCGGCGCACAAGCTGGTTGCCTTCGCGCATGTCTCGAACGTGCTCGGCTCGGTGCTCGACGCGAAGCGTGCGGCGGAACTTGCGCACGCGGTCGGCGCGAAGCTGTTGCTCGATGGCTGCCAGGCCGTGCCGCGTTTGCCGGTCGATGTCGGCGCGATCGGGGCCGACTTCTACGCGTTCTCGGCGCACAAGCTTTACGGCCCGACCGGTATCGGCGCGCTGTGGGCGCGCAGCGAGATCCTTGAAGCCATGCCCCCATGGCAAGGCGGCGGATCGATGATCGATCGCGTGACCTTCGAGAAGACTACCTATGCTCCCGCGCCGACGCGGTTCGAGGCGGGCACGCCTGCCATCGCCGAAGCGCTCGGGCTCGCCGCCGCGATCGAATTCGTCGAAGGCATCGGTGTCGATGAGATCAACGCGCACGAACGCGATCTGACCGACAAGACGCGCGACGCGTTGCGGCGCATGAATGACGTGACCGTGTTCGGCCCCGACGACGGCCTCGGCATCGTCAGCTTTGCCTTGCGCGGGGTCCACCCGCACGATCTGGGCACGATCCTCGACGAGGAAAACGTCGCGATCCGCGCCGGACACCATTGCGCGCAGCCATTGATGGACCATCTCGGTGTCCCGGCAACCGCGCGCGCGAGCTTCGGCATCTACTCCGACGACAGCGACATCGATGCGCTCGTCGCCGGGATCGAGCGCACCAGGAGGATTTTCGGATGAACGACGAGACGCGCAGCTTCCGCGTCGAGGAAGTCGAAGGCGCCGCCGCGCCGCCGCGTGCGCGGGTCGAGGACATCGAGACTCCGGCTGAGAAGCTGGAGCGCAAGCGCGATTATCTCGAAGGCTTCCTCGCGGCCGTTCCCGAGGGCACGGCGCCGGGCGAGCCGGGCGGCGCTCTGTACGAGGCGGTCGTCGATGCGCTCAAGGACATCTTCGATCCCGAGATCCCGGTGAACATCTATGACCTGGGCCTCGTCTACGGCGTCGAGGTCTCGCCCGAGGCGAGCGTGCTGGTCACGATGACCCTGACCACGCCGCATTGCCCGGTGGCCGAATCGATGCCTGCCGAAGTCGAGCTGCGAGTCAGTTCGGTGCCCGGCGTGCGTGATGCCGAGGTCAAGCTGGTCTGGGACCCGCCGTGGGACATGGCGCTGATGAGCGACGAAGCGAAGCTCGAGCTGGGAATGCTGTGATGGCTGAAGTCAAAACCCGCACGCGCCCTGCCGCGGTGATCCTGACACCTTCGGCCGAGGCGCGGATCGCCAAGCTAATGGCGGCAGCGCCCGAAGGCGCGATCGGTGTCAAGCTCTCGACCCCGCGGCGCGGTTGCTCGGGCCTCGCCTATTCGGTCGATTACGTGAACGCAGCGATCGCGATGGACGAGCGGATAGAGACTCCGGGCGGCACCTTCTTCATCGACGGCGCGAGTGTGCTCTACCTGATCGGCAGCACGATGGACTGGGTGGAAGACGATTTCACCGCCGGCTTCGTGTTCGCCAACCCGAACGCCAAGGGCAGCTGCGGTTGCGGCGAGAGCTTCACCGTCTAAGTCTCCCCGTTCCGGCAAGGAATTGCGAGGGCCAGCCATGCCTTACCAGACGCCCGAAAACCGCCCGATCTACCGCCTGCTCACCGGCAAGGATGATCGCGCCTTCTGCGAGCGGGTGTCCGAGGCGCTGGAGCAGGGCTGGCGGCTTTACGGCTCGCCTTCGCTCGCGTGGGACACCGAGAGCAACAGCATGAAAGCGGCGCAAGCGGTGCTGTGGCATGAGGCGCATGTAGTGAAATAAGTCGTTCCCGGGTTTAGTCCGGGAGGACGTTATTCAGCCGCTTCGCTGATCTCTTCGATCTCCGCCGCCTGGCGGTTCCACATCTCGGCATAGAGTCCCTTGGCGCGCAGCAGGTCGCCGTGGCTGCCGCTTTCCGCCAGTCGGCCATCGTTCAGCACCAGGATGCGGTCCGAATCGGCGATGGTCGACAGCCGGTGCGCGATTGAGAGTGTGGTCCGGCCCACCGCGACGCGGTTCAGTGTCGCAAGAATATCCTGCTCAGTGCGCGTATCCAAGGCGCTGGTCGCCTCGTCGAGCAGCAGGATCTGCGGGTTCTTCACCAGCGTCCGCGCGATCGCGACGCGCTGCTTCTCGCCGCCCGAAAGCTTGAGACCGCGCTCGCCCACTTGCGTAGCGAAACCTTGCGGCAGGCGGTCGATCAGGCCCATCAGCGCCGCACCGTGCGCGCCGGCTTCGATCTCGGCCTCGCCCGCACCATCGCGGCCGTAAGCGATGTTGTAGCCGATCGACTCGTTGAACAGCACCGAGTCCTGGGGGACGATGCCGATCGCGGCCCGCAAACTCTCCTGCGTCACATCGCGGATGTCCTGCCCGTCGATCAGGATCCGGCCGCTCCACGGATCGTAGAAGCGGAACATCAGCCGCGCGATCGTGCTCTTGCCCGCGCCCGATGGGCCCACGATCGCG
>CAJCHR010000207.1 GCA_903970225.1 Actinobacteria bacterium 21-64-8
CGCGCTGCGATCGGACGATCCACTGCGGTCGCTTTGGGCTTACTTCAAGGATTCGAGCCGCACCGCGATGGCGCTGGAATTCATGGCGCTCGCCAACCGCCGGCCCGCGCTTCGCGAGCACATGGCGCAGCACAGCGAAGAGATGCGCCAGCGCCAGGTTCTGGTGCTCGAGCGGCTTCTGGGTGAAGCGCTGAGCGAGCGTTGCGCCCCGGCGGGATTGTCGCTGGTGCTTGCCGGGGTCGGCCGGGCGCTGGTAATGGAAGGCAGCCTGGGCGTTACCGCGGGGCACAACGAGGCGATCGCCTTCGTCGACTTGTGGATCGACCAGTTGCTGTCATCCGGGGATGAGAGCCAAGCCGCTTCCGCCTGAACCGCGATAACGGCCCGCGCACGGTCTGCCCTCTTGTGGCGCGGCGCCGCTTGCGTCTAACGCAGACATGCCGAGCGAAGAGTGAGCGCCGAGGGAAAAGCGATACGCGATGGATTTTGCATGGACGCAGGAACAGGACGCCTTCCGGGGCAAGATCCGCAGCTTCCTTGACGCCAATCTGCCCGAAAACTGGGAGAAATTCTCCGAACACGGCCCGGCATCGCCGGCGCTGACCGCGTTCGCGCGCGAATTCTGCGTGAAGCTCGCGGAAGCGGGCATCCTGTTCCCTCACTGGCCGGTCGAGATGGGCGGCGAGGGGCTGGGGCCCTGGGAGCAGCAGATCCTCGCCGAGGAGATGTGGATCTCGGGCGAGCCGCGCGGCGGCCAGTACATGAACGTCAACTGGATCGGGCCGACGCTGGAGAAGTACGGCACGCCCGAACAGAAGGCCCGCTACCTCGTGCCGATCACCGAGGGCAAGTCGCTGTGGTGCCAGGGCTTTTCCGAGCCGAATGCCGGCAGCGATCTCGCCTCGCTGCGCACGCGCGCGGCGCGTGAGGACGGTCCCGACGGCGAGGTCTACAAGATCAACGGGCAGAAGATCTGGACCTCCTACGCCGGCCTTGCCGACACCTGCTTCCTGCTCACCCGCACCAGCGACGACCGCAAGCGCGGCATCACCATCCTGCTCGTACCGATGGACACGCCGGGCATCACCGTGCGCAACATCCCCTCGCTGATCGGCGAGGGCGACATCCACGAAGTGTTCTTCGATGACGTGACCGTGCCGGTCGGCGCGCGTTTCGGCGAGGAGGGGCAGGCGTGGGAGATCATCGCCTATTCGCTGCGCAACGAGCGGCTCGGCATCCCGCGCTTCACGCTGGCGCGCGCGGCGCTGAACCGCGCGGTCGAGATGCTCAAGGCGCGCGGCGCGTTCGCGGGCGAGGCGGTGCGGATCGAGGCGGCGCGGTGCATGGCGCTGTGCGAGGGCGCGGGAACCGCGAATTACGCGATCGTGCAGAAGCGCGTCGACGGGCTCGGTGTCGGACCCGAGTCGAGTTCCGCGCGCTACGCGACCGTGATGGCCGAGCGCGCGGTGGTCGAATTCGTGGTCGAGTTCCTGCCCGAGGCGCTGGCCGATGCCTCGCCGTACCTGAAGATGCACCATCAGCGCGGGATCGTCGCCGGCGTCGCCTCGGGCGCGGCTGAGATCCAGCTCAACATCATCGCCAGCGAAGTGCTGGAACTGCCCAGAGAACCCCGCTGATGCAACTGTCGCTCAACGAAGATCAGACCCAGATCCTCGACTTCGTCGATGGCCTGACGCGGCCTTATGCCTCGCAGACGCTGCACGGTGTCGGTTTCGCGCTGACCAACGATGCGCTCGATGCCGAGATCGTCGAGGGCGGCTTCCTTGATATCGCGGCGATCCCGGAACTGGGCACCGTGACGGCGGCGCTGGCGGTCGAGAAGCTCGCGCGGCTGCCGTTCGCCCTGGAGACGGCGTTTTCCGCGATCGTGCGTCCGGCGATCGATCCCCAGCTGCCGCGGCCGCTGTGCCTGGTTCGCGAAGGCGATCTGACCAAGCCGCTGCGCTTCCTGAAAGCCGGCGCAAGCGTGGTCGTCGTCGGCACCGATGGCGTGCGCAGCTTCACCGCGACCGAAGACCTGATCCGTAGCGACGGCGGCGAGAGCCTGTACGGCTACCCGATCGCGTTTCTCACCGAAATCCCCGCCGAAACCCGCGCGCACGACATCGCGCCCGCCGAAGCCCTCCGCCTGTGGCGCGTCGCGGTCGCCGCCGAGATCGCGGGGCTGCTCGCCGCCGCGCTCGAATCGGTCGTGACCTACACCTCCGATCGCAAGCAGTTCGGCCGCCCGATCGCGACGTTCCAGGCGCTGCGCCACCGCATGGCCGAGGACCAGGTCGTCACCAACGCCGCGTACTGGCTGGCGATGAAGGCCGCCGGCACCGCGAGCGCTGCCGACGCCGCGATGGCGCTCAATTATGGGCAGGAAGCGGCCAAGCGCGTGGTCTATGACTACCACCAGTTCCTCGGCGGCATGGGCATGACGCTCGAGCACCCGCTGCACTTGTGGACCTACCGCCTGCGCCTGCTGACCGCGGAACTGGGCGGGCGAGGGGCCAACGCGCTCGCGGCAGCGGACGCGCTCTGGGGGTAATGCATCCAGACGGGAACGGAGCTTGCGCATGATCGAGATGGTGATCGAACAACGGCGGCGCAGTCTGGGCGGCGGTCTTGAGGTCGGGCGCGTGCTGCCGTTCGCCAAGCGCCGCATGGTCGGGCCGTTCGTGTTCTTCGATCACATGGGTCCGATGGACGTCGCCGCCGGGGTCGACCGCAGTATCGACGTGCGGCCGCACCCGCATATCGGTCTCTCGACGGTGACGTATCTGTTCGCGGGCGAGATCATGCACCGTGACAGCGTCGGGTCCGTTCAGGCGGTGCGGCCGCACGAGGTCAACTGGATGACTGCGGGCAGCGGCATCACCCACAGCGAGCGTTTCGAAAAGGCGCGCGCGGTTGGCGATCATTTACACGGCATCCAGGCCTGGGTCGCGCTGCCGACCGCGAACGAGGAGACCGATCCCTCGTTCACGCACCTCGAAGGCGGCGATCTGCCGCAGTGGGAGGACGGCGGCGTCAAGGGCCAGCTCATCGCCGGCTCGGCTTATGGACTGACGGCGGGCGCGCCGACGTATTCGCCGCTGTTCTACGCCCATCTCGATCTCGCATCCGGTGCGAGCGCGGACGTGCCGGCCGATTACAGCGAGCGCGCGGTCTATGTCGCCACCGGCGCCATCGAGATCGACGGCAGGCGCTTCGATGCCGGGCAGATGGTGGTGCTCGGCGCGGGGGCATCGCGGGTTCGATCCGAGGCCGGCGCGATGGTCATGGTGCTGGGCGGAGAGCCGATCGGCGAGCGCTTTCTGTACTGGAACTTCGTGTCCTCGTCGCAAGAACGGCTCGCTCAGGCGGCGGCCGATTGGAGAGCGGGCCGGATGAAGCTTCCCGATGCCGACGACCAGGAATTCATTCCGCTTCCCGCAGAGCCCGCGCCGCCGGTTTCGCCGATGTCCTGACCCCAGCATAAACCAAGCGCTCGCTTGATCCCGCGAGAGTCCCGCGCTAGCCCCGCCGCATGAGCAAACCCCTCTCCGGTGTCCGCGTCCTCGAAGTCGCCAGCCACGTGTTCGTGCCCATCGGCGGCGCCGTCCTCACCGAGCAGGGCGCCGAGGTGATCAAGATAGAGCATCCAGTGACGGGGGATCCGTATCGCGGCCTCGTGACATCGGGGCTGCACCAGAGCTTCGACGGGGTCGATCCCAGTTTCCAGTTCACCAATCGCGGCAAGCAATCGGTTACGGTCGATGCCAAGGTTCCCGAGGGCCGCGCGCTGATCCATCGTCTCGCGAAATCCTGCGACGTATTCCTTACCAATTTCCGCCCCGATGCGCTGCGCCGGCTCGAGCTCGAATGCGCGGACATCCGCGCGCACAACCCCAACATCATCTACGTGCGCGGTTCGGGCTACGGCGCGCGCGGGCCCGATACGCAGCGCGGAGGGTACGATGCGGCGGCCTACTGGTCGCGCACGGGTCTTGGCGACATGTTCACGCAGCCCGGCGCGGACTGGCCGACGATGCAGCGCCCGGCATTCGGCGACGTCGTCGGCGGCCTGACGATCGCGGGCGCGATCGCCGCCGCGCTCTATCGCCGGGCGACCACCGGGGAGCCCTCGGACGTCGACGTCTCGCTGATGGGCGTGGGGATGTGGCAGCTTCAGCCCGACATCACGCATGCGCCGCTCAACGCAGGGCAGGCGCGCCGAGCGGGTGATCGCAAGGCGACCTGGAACCCGCTCTCGGGCAATTACCGCACGCGCGACGGGCGCTTCATCATCCTGGTGATGCTCGATGCCGACAAGTATTGGGCCGATTTCTGCGAGGTCGTCGGCCACCCCGAGTGGATCGCCGATCGGCGTTTCACCGACATGGATGCGCGCAAGGCCAATTCCGCTGCCTGCGTGACGATGATCGACGATCTTTTCGCGGAGCGTGATTACGCCGAATGGTGCGAGACGTTGAAGCGCGCCAAGGGCGTGTGGTCGCCGTTCCAGACACCGCTGGAACTGCACGACGATCCGCAGGTCGCAGCCAACGGCTACCTCGCGGACGTCGAGATGATCAACGGAAAATCGCTGCGCCTGGTAACCTCGCCCGCGCAGTTCGACGGTGAACCCGCCCAGCCGACCCGCGCGCCGGAACACGGTGAGCACACCGAGACGGTGCTGCTGGATCTGGGGGTGAGCTGGGAGGAGATCGAGGGGCTGAAACGGGCGGGCGCAATCGGCTGAGGCGCCGTTCGCTCGCGCGTCAGCGATGGATCAGCATCGATCTGGTCAGAAGATAAATCACGAACCCGAACACCGACAACCCGGCCAGATAGAGCACCAGCTTGGCGAAGAACGCCAGAGACTCGCGCAGCGTCGCCTTTTCGGGAGGGGTTTTGGCCATAGGCGTGGGGTAGGTGCGGCTGCGGCCGGTGTCAAAGAAAGCCGCAGGGCGCGGCTCTCGTGGCGTCACGGCAACCGGGTCGGCTCGCGGTCGTAATACTCGACTTGCGCCTCCACGCGGAATCGGCCGCGCAGCGTCGGCTCTTCGCGCCCGCCCGCGACGACCGAGACCTTCCGCGAATCGGGATATTCACATGCATCGAGATCGGCCAGATTCGATAGCGCGAGGTAGCGCAGGTCGACCGTACCAGTGTTGATGACCTGGTGCGCGACCTCCGCGCCGCCGATCGGGCAGGCAACCACGTCGCCCGCGCGCAGCGGATAGCGTTTCTCACCGAACCGCAACTCACCGGCACCATCGAGGATGAGGAACATCTCCTCCTCGCCGTGATGCGAATGGAACGGGCACTGCGTTTTTCCGGGCGGCAGCACGGTGAGATTGTACCCCAGCCTGCGAGCCCCGATGCGTGCGCCGATCGTAGCCCGGCGCGAGGTGTAGATGCCGTTGTCCTCGATATCGTCGAATTCGAGTTCGTCGAGGTTGATCAAGGGCTTGGGCATGGCAGGCCATCTTTCTTGCCGGGTGAGGCCGGCAATATGCGCAAGTCATGGCTGGATTGCCAGCCGCTCACGCGGGTGAAGACGTGGCTTCGAAGCGCATCCGCCTTGCGGCCAGCAATCAACAACCGTGGTACACACACGTCGATCAAAAGAAACGCACATGGCGAGTGACGGTGAACCCGGCCGCAAATCAGGGGGGCAACAGCTCGGGTCCGTTGCTCCTTGGCGCACTCGTCGGCGGCGGCATTCTGGTGCAAGCATTGCTGGCGTTTCGGTGCGACGGGTGGTGGGTCCAGGCTGCGATCGGGCTGGTATTCATAGGCGTCTGGTTGTGCGCGCTGGTTGCGCCAGACCGCAAGGAACAGCGGGGTTCCTTCGGTCGCGCCGCCGCTCGCTCAGTCCTCTACTTTGATCATTCCGCCGATCTGAGGTCCGCCGCCCACCGCTACCGTTTCACCGGTGATATAGCTCGCCGCATCGCTGGCGAAGAACACCACCATCTGCGCCACTTCGCGCATCTCGCCGTAGCGGCGCAGCGGGAAGTTGCGGCAGGCATCCATCGCATCGTAATCGCGCGCTTCCCAGCCTGCGCGAGCCGCCTCGGTGGCGGTCATGCCGGGCGCGACGCAATTTACACGGATGCCGGAGGGGCCCCATTCGGCCGAGGACACGCGGGTGAACATCTGCAGGCCCGCCTTCGCGGCCGAGTACGCGGCGACGCCCTGCGTGCCGTGAACGCCCGCGAGCGAGGAAATGTTGACGATGCAGCCGCGGCTCGCCTTGAGGTGCGGGAAAGCGGCCTGCGAGCAATACATCGCCGCGCTGAGGTTGAGCTGGATGTCGCGGTCCCACTTTTCGGGGTCCAGCTTCGCGAGCGGGACATGGCCGTGCGCACCGCCGGCGTTGTTGACCAGGATATCGATGCGGCCGAAGTGATCGGCGACTTTGGCGACAGCCGCTTGCACCTCACCGACTTTACGCACGCTTGCCGGGACGGTGAGGGCCCTGCGGCCAAGCGCTTCGATATCGGCAACCGTCTTTTCCAACGGCTCGAGCCGACGCCCCACCACCGCGACATCCGCGCCGCGCTCCGCGAGCAACAAGGCGATCGCGCGGCCGATCCCGGTCCCGCCGCCGGTAACGAGTGCGACGCGGCCGGTCAGGTCGAACTCGGGCGGCAGGCTCACCAGCGCCTCCGCCGCTGCGCGGCTTTCACGCGCAGGCGCAGTTCCTCGGCACGTTCCTCGGGAGTGACCGAAGGCGTGTCGGCGGGCAGGTGATCGCGCAGGTCCGCGAACTTCACGCGCTTGAGCGTCGGCAGCGGATGGCTGTCGCAATCATACCAGCGCCCATAGATCGTGCCCTGCTTGTATCCGGCCGGATCGAGCCAGTTGGGCACGCCGGGGTCCTCCAGCGAGATCACCCCGTAGAACCGTCCGTCCGAAGCGACTTTGGCATAGTGTCCGTTGGTGTGGCTAAGCCGGTAGACGTATTCGCAGGCGTTGAAGTACGGATCGTCGAGCTGGAAGTTCCAGTAGCGCCGCACTTTCGGCAGGTCGGTCTCGAGGATCAGCGCCTCGTCGTCTTCGAGATCGAACACCGCCGGTATGTAGATCTGCCGCGAGAGCGCGCCGAGATACTTCGAAGGTTCGAACACATTGACGCCGACGTTGGCTTTCACCTGGTTCTGCATGCCGTAGAACAGGCTCGTCGCCGCATGAGGCATCGCCGCCATCTGTTTGATCCGGCTCAGGATTTCGTCGGGCGATAGGCGTTTCTTTGGCGGAACCGGATCGAGGCACTCGATCGACATCTGCGGATCGAGTTCGTTGAGCCAGTCATAGCTGCGATAGCGGGTCATCAACACGCTGGCGCCGCGCTTGATCTGCAGCCAGTTGCCTTCGTACCCCGCCGGCTTTTCCCTGCTGAGCAGGATCTCGAAGTTGCCGTCGGGGTCGATCTTGAGGTCGCCGTCGTCGAGGTCAGAGTAGAACTCGCCGGTGTGGTCGATCGGGCCGGGCAGGCCGGGCAGTGCGGCCTGCGTGTTGAACGTGATCATGTAGACCGAACCCCGGCTGCCGCTGATCCGGTAGGTCAGGTCGTCGCGGATCGGGCAGTAGAGGTAGATGTCGTCCGGGTTGGGCTGGAGCGTGAAGACGGGGTTCCACAGCGGCGCCCAGTCCGGGTGCTCGGCGTCCGCATGGAAGAAAGCGAAATAGCCGTACGAGAACTGCATCATGATCTGGCGGTAGACGTCGGCGCGGTACGCCGGGTCGTCCGGGCGCCAGGTGTTCTGGATTTCGTCGACCGCCTTCTGGAGGTCGCCGAGGTAATCGAACAGCGGTGCGATATCGCTGGCCATGAACTTCCCTCTCCCGGTTGTCGCGCTATGGTGACTCGTGAGTTAGATCGTAGTCACTATCTACGACGACGCAATGGAGAGTCGAATGGCCGAGGATTTACTGGATTTGGGCGGACAGGTCGCGCTGGTGACCGGCGCGGGGCAGAACGCGGGCCGCGCGACCGCCCTCGAACTGGCGAAGCACAACGCGGGCGGCGTAGCGGTGAACGACTTCGTGGCCGAACGCGCCGAGGCGGTCGCCGAGGAGATTCGCGCGACCGGCGTGAAGGCCGTGGCGGTGCCGTTCGACGTCAGCGACATCACCGCGGTCAAGGCGGCCGTCGCGAAGATCGAGGCCGAGA
>CAJCHR010000208.1 GCA_903970225.1 Actinobacteria bacterium 21-64-8
GGCATGGTCTGGGGCGACGCACGCATCGGCAACATGATGTTTGACGATGACTTCAACGTTGTCGCAGTAATGGACTGGGAGCAGCCGTCGCTGGGCGGCGCACTGCAGGACCTGTCGTGGTTCACGACATTGTCCGATCTCATGCACGGCCCGAACGCGCAGCACGGCGCGTATCTTGAAGGCATGGGCACGCGCGCGGAAACGATCGCGCTGTGGGAAGAGGTCAGCGGCAAGTCTGCGGCCGATCTCGAGTGGTACGAGGATTTCACCCAGCTCAAGATGAGCTGCAGCGGCGTGCGCATGGACAACTTGCGCGGGACGAGCATGTCTACGGCCGAATTCATCGCCAAACGCCTGAAGGTTGCCTGAGCGGCAATCGGCCATGCATCCCCTCGGGATAGAGCGTATAAGCGTCTTCGGGATGCCGCCAGTCGATTTCGTCGAACTGGCGGCAGACTTGGGATGTCAGCTTGTCGGGATCGGTCTGGCGCCAAGCAGCGACTTCAATCCGCACGGCTACGCGCCGTGGTCGCTGCGTGACGATGCCGGACTTCGCGATGGTCTGCGCAAGGCGCTCGAAGATAGCGGCCTTCGCATCGGCGTGGTCGAAGGCTTCGCGGTGCTTCCCGGCCGCGATCCGCGTGCCTTTGCGGCCGATCTGGATGTGGTCGCGGAACTTGGTGCCAGGCGAATAGCCGCGGTCAGCCTCGACAAGGACACCGCTCGTACGATCGAAGGCTTCGCCATCCTCGCCGATCTGGCGGCCGAGCGCGGTTTGCTGATGAGCATCGAACTGGGTTCGCTCGGACCGATCCCCCGGGTTGAACAGGCGCTGGAGGTGTGCCAGGGCGTGGACCGCGACAACCTTTCGCTGATCCTCGACGCGATGCACTTCTTCCGTCTTGGCAACACGATCGAGGATTTGCGCACGATCCCGCGCGAACTGATCGGCTACGTGCAGCTATGTGACGCGCCGTGGGCGCCGCGCTTTGAGACCTACATGGAAGAGGCGATGTACGAACGCCTCGCGCCCGGTGACGGCGAACTGCCGCTGGCCGAATTCATCGCCGCACTGCCCGAGGGGGCCGACGTCAGCCTCGAAATCCCGATGCGCGCCAGAGCGCTGGCGGGCGAGGGGCCGCGCGACCGGCTGGCGCCGTGCGTGGCTGCGGCGCTCCGGCTTGTGCAGGGCGCGGCCTGAAGCCACACTCCGCTCCAGAACAGCACGGTGGGCCCCGGGCCACCGATGCCGTCGGGAGAGAGCACGTGGAGCAATGGGACTACATCATCGTCGGCGCCGGTTCGGCGGGCTGCATCCTGGCCGAACAGCTCTCCGCCGATCCGCAAACGAAAGTGCTGCTGCTCGAGGCGGGGCCCGACGACCGCAGTTGGATGATCCACATGCCGCGCGGGGTGGGCAAGCTCTACAAGTCGCAGCGGCATATGTGGTATTTCCCGACCGAGGCGTCGGACGATATTCCCGCCGAGGTGTGGATCCGCGGCAAGGTGCTCGGCGGCTCGTCCTCGATCAACGGCATGATGTACTTTCGCGGCCAGCCGCTCGACTACGACACCTGGGAAGATCTCGGCGCCACCGGCTGGGGGTGGAGCGAGATGGCGAAGGCGTTCCGCGCGGTCGAAGGCCACGAACTCGGCGATGATGGCACGCGCGGCGGCGATGGGCCGGTGGGCATTTCGATCGATGCGGAGCGCAATCCATTCACCGAGGCGTTCATCGCGGCGGGCGAGCAGATGGGCCTGCCGCGCGTGGACGACATCAACCGGCCCGACCAGCTCGGCGTGGGTTATGCGCCGCGCACCGTGCTCAAGGGTCGGCGCCAGAGCACCGCGCAGACGTTTCTCAAACGCGCGAAGGGCCGTGCGAATCTAAAGGTTCTGACCGGGGTCATGATCGACCGCGTGATCTTCGACGGCATCCGGGCGGCGGGTGTCGTCGGAAGCCGCGGGGGCGTGAGGTTCGAGGCGTGCTGCGCGGGAGAAGTGATCCTTTCGGCCGGGGGATTGATGTCGCCGCAAATCCTGCAGCGTTCGGGCGTCGGCCCAGCCGAACTGCTGGGCGAACTCGGGATTGGCGTAATCGCCGACAGCCCCGGCGTGGGCGAGCATCTGCTTGAGCATCGCCTCCTCTGGCACCGCTACGACATTGCCGTGCCGCACAGTCAGAATCATGAGCTGCGCGGGCTGCGACTGATCGCCAATGTCGCGCGCTACTATGCGCGGCGCGATGGGCCACTGGCCGCTGCCTACGGGAATGTCTGCGGGTTCGCGAAAGTGCTGGAGGAATCCATGACACCGGACATCGAGGTGGTGCTTTCACCCACCGTCGCAGACCCGGACGCGCGCGGCGAACTCGTGCCTGATCGCCACCACAGCGTGCAGATCTTCGGCTATCCGCTCCGTTCGCGCAGCGAAGGAAGCCTGCGCATCACCTCGCGCGACCCCGCGGTCCCAGCGCGTATCCGGCCCGGCATCCTGACCGACCCGTACGATCAGCGCGTCACGCTTGCGATGCATCGGTTCATCCGCCGCTGGATGGAGCAGCCGGCGATCGCGCCGATGGTCGTGGCCGAGCGCGAGCCGGGCCGTTCACTTCTGACCGACGAGCAAATTCTGACCGCCTACCGCCAGAAGGGTCAGGCGGGCCTGCACGCCTGCGGCACCTGCCGGATGGGCGACTTCAACGACGCGGTGCTCGATCCCCGGCTGAACGTGCGCGGTGTGTCGGGGCTGCGCGTGGTCGATGGCTCGATCATGCCGACGATGGTCTCGGCAAACACCAACGGGCCGATCATGGCGCTCGCCTGGCGCGCCGCCCAGCTGATCAAGGAGGATAGGCGGCGTCGGGGCGCCGCGGCGTAATCAGCGCAGGAGAACCGGAAGCCCCGAGACCCCCTGCTGCTCCAGCCCGCCAGTCATGAACGGCGCGGGGGCACCCGGATCGAGGCGGAAATTGGGGAAGGCGTCGAGCAGCGCGTTGATCCCGGCTTCGATCTCGACCCGCGCGACGTTCATGCCCAGGCACCGGTGCGTGCCGAGGCCGAACGCCATGTTGGTCAGCTTGGGGCGGAACATGTCGAATTCGTCAGGCCGCTCCCAGCGCGAGGCATCGCGGTTCGCCGGGCCGAGCCCGAGTTCGAGCACCGATCCGGCGGGGATCGCGTGGTCGTAGAACTCCACGTCGTTCATCACCATCCGGTAGAAGTACGGCGCGGTGGGGTTCCAGCGCAGACCTTCCTCGATCGCATCGCCGATCAATGCGCGGTCCTGCTTGATCGCATCGAACTGCTCGGGGTGAGTCAGCAGCGCGAAGATGGTGATTCCCATCTGGCGCCATGAGGTGCCGCCGCCGGCGACCATCACCAGTTTGGCGTGAGTCATGATCTCTCGATCGGTCAGCGGGCGCGGCGGTTCGCCGGGCATCATCAACTTGGTCGCCAGCAGGAAGCTGATCAGGTCGTCCTCGGGCTCCGCACGGCGGGCGTTGATCAGTTTGAGCAGCGTCGCCTCGACGAGGCCTGCGTTACGCTTGCGGTCCTCCATCGTCACGTTGCGGCTGGAGCTCGTGCTGTTGAGGTAGGCGTGGCGGAACGTCAGCGCCTCGTCGCCCGACAGGCCGATCGCGGTGGTGATCGTGTAGACCGGAACACGCGCGCAGAAATCGAGGTTGAGATCGGCGCGCTCGCCTTGTGCCATCCGGTCGATCAGGCGGTTGATGATGTTGTCGATGGTGCGCGTGCGCCACCAGCCCATCGCCTCGGGCATGAGGAACTTGGGCTGGATCGTGCGGCGGTAGGCGCGGTGCATCGGGGGGTCCATCTCGAGGATGCCCATCGTGTTCTCGCCGAGCTGGTTGGGATGGCCCTGCACGGTGTTGGAGAACGTCGCGGCGTTGCGGAACGCTTCCTCGCATGCGGCATAAGTCAGCACCGTGTAGTGCTGGCGCCCCGCGGCGAGCACGTGACGCACGTGGTCGGTCAGGCCGAGCAACTCGCGCAGTTTGCCTTTGTGGACCGCCGCCTCGGCGCGCAGTTGGTGAACCCGCGGCATGACCGTTTCAAGATCGGTCAGGTTGCCGATCGACTCCGCTTCCTTGCGGACGTCGTAGAGCTCTTCGTAGAGCGGGTCGTCCGCGGTGAGGACGTCGGTCATCACATTCATCGGGTCATCCTGTTGGCGCCGCGCCCGCGGCGGTATGCGTCAGCTGATGCGCAGCAGACGCTTGGCGTTGTTGCAGATGATGTCCTGGATGTCCTTGTCGGGCACCCCGGCGAAATCGCGCCTGATGATCGCGTGGCTGTTCGGGAACGTCGTCTCCGAGTGCGGATAGTCCGACGACCACATGATGTTGCGCCCGCCCGGCAGATCGCGTGCGAGGATGCCGGTGCGGTCCTGGATGAACGAGCCCCAGACGTTGCTGTCCATGTACGAGCTGGGCAGACGGTTGATCACGCTGTCGGTCCAGTAACGCTGCTTCTCCCAAGTCCGGTCGCAGTATTCGGCGTACCATGCGAACCAGCCCACGCCCGATTCCATGCTGCCGATGCGCAAATCGGGGAAGCGATCGAAGATACCGTTGAAGATGAAGATGCCGATCGGCTCGGCCATGTTCAGCTTCGACATCGGCATGTCGGGCAGGAAGTGCTGCTTGTCCTGGAAGCGCGGCACGCGCGCGCCGAGGTGGAAGGTGATGACCATGCCGTAGTCCGACAGGACCTTCCACAGCTTGTCGAACTCGGGTTGGTAGTACTGCAGCGCGCCCTTGGGATCGCCGGT
>CAJCHR010000209.1 GCA_903970225.1 Actinobacteria bacterium 21-64-8
CCACTTGAAGGGCAAAAATTAGGGCGCAACCTGCCATAACAGTTCGTCGCTCCTGCGAAGGCAGGAGCCCATCGGATGGCGCTGGGTCGCACCACCGTCGCGTTCGCTGCGACCGGATGGGCTCCTGTCTTCGCGGGAGCGACCCAAGGGCCCTGGCGAACCTCAGCGGGTCGCCGCCGATCGGCGGTTGCGCCTTTTGTTCGAATGCAACCGCGTTTAGGGACGTCCGCGAGCAAACCTATGCGCGGATGACGATGGCCACGACAGCTGTTCTCGACCGGCCCGTCGAGGCCCAACACGGCTCGCCGACCAAGCGGCGCAGCCTGCTCGCGGCCTGCCTCGCGCATGCGCTCCACGATGGCTACAGCGACGGGCTTTATGCGTTCCTGCCGGTCTGGCAGGCGCAGTTCCAGCTCGGTTATGCGGGCCTCGCGGCGCTGCGCGCGATCTATTACGGGACGATGGGGGGCCTGCAGATCCCGGGGGACCGGTTCCTGCGCGGGGTTTCGGCGCGGTCGGCGCTGATCCTGTCCACGCTGGTCGCCGCGCTCGGTTTCGCGATCATCGCCTTGCCCACCGGCATTGCGGGCCTGTGCATCGGGCTGGCGGTGGCGGGCATCGGCTCGAGCATCCAGCATCCGCGCGGATCGATGCTGGTCACCACGACGTATGGAAGCGCCGCGCGCAGGCCGCTGGGGATCTACAATTTCTCCGGCGATCTGGGGAAGGCGACGCTGCCCGCGCTCGCGGCCTTGTTGCTGCCGCTCATCGCGTGGCGGCCGGTGCTGGGGCTGATGGCGCTGCTCGGGCTCGCGGTGACCGCAGGGCTGTTCGCGCTGCTGCCGACGCGATCCTTGGCCGGGGATGCGGCGCCCAAGCCTTTGGCCGAGGGCCACGGCCATGGCGGCTTCGGCCTGCTCGCCGCGATCGGCGCGCTCGATACCGCGACGCGCACGGGCTACCTGCTGTTCCTGCCGTTCCTGATCCACGGGCGCGGCGGCACCTCCGCCACCATCGGCCTCGGCCTCGCGCTGCTGTTCATCGGCGGCGCGCTGGGCAAGGCGACGTGCAGCTGGCTGGGCGAGCATTTCGGCGTGATCGGCAGCGTCGTCACCACCGAGGCGACGACCGCGCTGCTGATCGTCCTCACTCTGTTCACACCGCTGACGGCGATGCTGGCGATCCTGCCGCTGCTCGGCATCGTGCTCAACGGCACGTCTTCGGTGCTGTACGGGACGGTGCCGGAGCTGGCCCCGAAAGGCGACGTCGGCCGTGCCTTCGCGATGTTCTACACCGCCGTGATCAGCGCCGGAGGCTTGGCCCCGATCGCTTACGGCGCGATCGCCGATCACAGCAGCCAGCGGATCGGGATCTTCTTCGCTGCGGGGACGGCGGCGGCGATCGTGCCACTGGTGGTGGCTTTGCGGCCTTACTTGAGCCGGGTGGCGGTCTCGTAACTCAGTTCGTCTTCGCCGGCTTCGCCTTACCGTACAGCACGCAATCGCCGTTCGTCCGCGCGATGATGCAGCGGCGCACCGGCGGCGGGGCAGTCGGGAAGGCTGCGGGAGCGGCGGTCGACCGGTTGGGGAATTGCTGCGATGTCGGCAGCGGCGCGGCGGAGGCGGTGTCCTGCTGTGAGTGGATGATCCAGCTTGCGCCCCGACGCTCGAGCAACTGGGTCTCGAAGCCGTGCTGTTCTCCAGCGTCCTGTGAACCATCGATCGTGCGCGCGCCGGTGATCGACCAGTTCAAGGTGACGAACGCCAGCTCCGGCGTCAGCGTGCGGACTTGCGCGTCCGAAAGCGTCAGTTGCGCCTTGGCATAGACGATCTTGAAGCCGTCGCCGACGTTGCGCGCGGCCTCGGCCTGGCCGGTCCAGTGCCAGCCGGGCGCGGCGATCACGTCTGCGGCGGGATCGATCGCGGCGGTGTACGCGGCGGCGTCATGCGCGTTCCATGCGGCCTGCTGCGCGGCCTCGAACGCGTCGATCGCGGGATCCGCGAAGGCCGCTTGCGACGCGAGCAGGAAAGCCGGAATACAGGCGGCGCGGGTGAGCTTGTGCAAGGGTTTGTCCTCCGGCTTGATCTTTGCGCGGTGGTCGCTGCGTTTGTGGCGCTGGTCAAGCCAGGGGAAGCATCAGGAAAAGCGCCACGGCGAATACGGTGCGGGATCGACTTTCCCCCATACTTCGCCGAGCACCATCGCGGCGGCCAGTTTCGCCGCTGCGGGGGCGGTCTGGATGCCGAAGCCGCCCTGCCCCGCGCACCAGAAGAAGCGCGGGTGGAAGCGGTCGAAGCCGTAGACCGGGAGGCGATCGGGCGCGAAGCTGCGCAGGCCGGCCCAGCGATGCTCGACATGTTCGATCCGCCAGTCGACCACGCCGTTAAGCCGGTCGATCGCGACCGCGACGTCGAGTTCTTCCGGCGCGGCATCGCACGGGTCGCTCGGCGTTTCGTCCTGCGGGCTCAGCCAGAGCCGGCCGCTCTCGGGCTTGAAATAGAACTTCTGGTTGAGATCGAACACGAGCGGCAGGTCGGCGGGCGCGACCGGATCGGGGCGCACTTGCGCGATCGTGCGGCGCAGCGGGGTGATGCACAGCGGGCGCACGCCGGCAATCTGGGCGACCGTGTCCGCCCATGCGCCCGCGGCGTTGACCAGAGTGTCGCAGCGCAGCTCGCGACCGTCGGACAGCACGCAGCGCCAGGCGTCGCCCTCGTCGATCGCGGCCGAGAGATGCGCGCGGGTCCATAGCTGCGCCCCGCCCTGACGCGCGGCGGCGAGATAATGCTGGTGAAGAGCGGCGACGTCGATGTCGCTGCAATCGGGCTCGAGTGCGCCCAGAGTCCAGCCCGGGAGCAGTCCCGGGATCCACGCCTCGAGCCCGTCGCGATCGAGCACCTCGACCCGCACGCCGAGCGCGGCGAATTCACCGGCGAAACGGTGAAGCCGCGCGGCGTCGTGATCGCGCGCGATGGTCAGCGCGCCGCGTTCGCTGAGGAAGCCATGTTCGCGCAGGAACGATCCCGAGGCCTCGGTCAGCGGCTGCACCGCCGCGCCGCCATAGCTCTGGTGCCAGTTCGCAGCCGAGCGCCCGGTGGTGTGATAGCCGGGCCGGTCCTCGCCCTCGATCAACAGCACGCGCGCGCTGGCGCCGATTTCGGCGGCGAGTGAGGCACCCGCGATGCCGGCGCCGACGATGCAGATGTCGAAGGAGTCCATATTCGTGCCTTTATGCGCCCCACTCACCGCCGTCATGCTGAACCTGTTTCAGCATCCATTTGGAACCTCGCCCAAGGAAGGATGGACCCTGAAACACGTTCAGGGTGACGAGATGGGTGCGCTGGCTCACTAACGCGCGAGAATTCCCGCCATGATGATGTCCACCGTGTGCTCGCGGTAGCGGTCGCGCAGGCCCTCGGTCAGCGTGTCCTGGTCGAAGCAGTGGCGCAGCACCAGCCGCGCCGAGAAGAAACGGTCGACCGCGCCGGTCACGGTGAAATAGAACAGCTGCGGGTCGACATCGCGGAACACCCCCGCGCGCACGCCCTCGCCGATCAGTTGCTCGTAGGCGCGGTACATCGGCGAGAGATAGCAATCGGCGATCCGCCGCGCCTCCAGATCGTCGCTCTCGCGCACCATCCGCATGGTCAGGCGGTTGAGATACGGCACCGCGTAGAACGTATCGACGACCTTGGAGATATGGCGCCGAAGCTTCGCCTCGGGCGCCATCGTATCCTTAGCGACGAGCGCGGCGACGCTGGTGACGATCGCCTGCCAGTCGCGGTCGAGCAGCGCCTTGAGCAGCCCGGCCTTGTTGCCGAAGTAGTACTTCACCAGCGCCGAATTGAGCCCCGAACGCAAGGACAGCTCGGACAGCGAGATATCGATCACGTCGCCCTCGCGCATGATCGCGCTCGCGGTGTCGAGCAGCAGGCTGCGGGCGCCGGGCGGCGGTGTCAGCGTCGCAAGGCTGTTGCTCGCCTGCGGCATGGCTTATTTGGGCGGCATGCGGATCGCGCCGTCGAGCCGCACCGTTTCGCCGTTGATGTAATCCATCTCGAGCATGAAGATCGCGAGCGCGGCGTATTCCTCGGGCTTGCCCAGGCGCTTGGGGAACGGCACCGACGCGGCCAGTGAGACTTGCGCCTTCTCGGGCAGGCCCTTCATCATCGGCGTCTCGAAGATGCCGGGCAGGATCGTGTTGACGCGGATACCCTCGCTCATCAGGTCGCGCGCGACCGGCAGGGTCATCGCCAGTACGCCACCCTTCGAAGACGCATAGGCCGCCTGCCCGATCTGCCCGTCCTGTCCCGCGACCGAGGCGGTGTTGACGATCGCGCCGCGGCTGCCGAACTCGTCGACGGGTTCGAGCGTCGCCATGCCCGCGGCCGACTTGGCGATGCAGCGGAAGGTGCCGACGAGGTTGATCGCGACGACCTTCTCGAACATCTCGAGCGAGTGGTGCCTGATCGCCCCGGTCTCACGGTCACGGCTGACGGTCTTGGCCGGCGGGGCGATACCCGCGCAGCGTTCCTCAGATTGAGACTGAGCCGGACGTGCCTGGTCAGATCGTAGCTGCCCATCAGATCGAACAGCGCATAGCCTCCTTGCGTGACCCGCGCATCCAC
>CAJCHR010000210.1 GCA_903970225.1 Actinobacteria bacterium 21-64-8
GCTTCAAGGTCTTGAGCGAGCCCTCATGGATGACGACGCTGTCGCGCAGCAGGCGAACCTTGTTGCCACGGCGCACGACACCCTCGGTAACCATACAGCCGCCGACCTTGCCCACTTTCGTGATGTCGAAGACTTCGCGGATTTCGGCGTAGCCGAGGAAGTTTTCGCGCACGCTCGGGGACAGCATGCCGGAGAGTGCGGCCTTCACATCGTCGACGACGTTGTAGATCACCGAGTAGTAGCGGATATCGACACCGTCACGCCGGGCACTTTCACGCGCATGGGCATTGGCGCGAACGTTGAACGCGATGATCAGCGCATTCGACGCCTTGGCCAGGGTCACATCGGATTCCGAGATGCCGCCGACACCGGCATAGAGGATGCGGGTCGCGACCTCGTCGGTCGACATGCGGTTGAGGCTGGCAAGGATCGCTTCGAGCGAACCCTGCACATCGGTCTTGACCACGACCGCCAGCTCGCGCGCCTCACCAGCCGCGATCTTGGACAGCATCTGCTCGACCGTGCCGCGGCCGGTCGCCTTGTTCTCGGCGTCGCGCTTGCGGCGTTGACGGAAGGTGGCGACTTCACGCGCCCGGCTTTCGCTCTCGACCACCGACAATTCATCGCCGGCATAGGGCGTGCCCTGCAGGCCGAGGATCTCGACCGGGGTAGATGGACCAGCCTCTTCCAAGGATTCGCCCTTGTCGTCGATGAGCGCACGGACACGGCCCGACTCGCCGCCGGCGACGAAGATATCGCCGACGCGCAGCGTGCCGCGCTGAACCAGCACGGTCGCGATCGGACCACGGCCCTTATCGAGCTTCGCCTCGATCACCGCACCCTCGGCAGCGCGGTTGGGGTTCGCCTTCAGATCGAGGATTTCGGCCTGCAGCAGGATCGCTTCCTGCAGCTTGTCGAGGCCGATACGGGTCTTGGCCGACACTTCGATCGACAGAACCTCACCGCCCAGTTCTTCGACGACCAATTCGTGCTGCAGCAATTCGGTGCGCACACGCTGGGCGTTCGCCTCCGGCTTGTCGATCTTGTTGATCGCAACCACGATCGGCACACCAGCAGCCTTGGCGTGCTGAATCGCCTCAACCGTTTGCGGCATGATGCCGTCATCGGCGGCGACCACCAGAACCACGATATCGGTCACGGTCGCACCGCGCGCGCGCATCTCGGTAAAGGCCTCATGGCCCGGCGTATCGATGAAGGTGATCTTCTCACCGCTTTCGAGCGTCACCTGATAGGCGCCGATATGCTGGGTGATGCCACCCGCCTCGCGGCTCGCTACGTCGGTTGACCGAAGTGCGTCGAGCAGCGAGGTCTTGCCGTGATCGACATGGCCCATGATGGTGACGACCGGTGGGCGCGACACGAGATCGGCCGCATCATCGGCCTCACCGCGCAGACCAACCTCGACCGCGTCTTCCGACGCGCGCTTCATCGTGTGGCCGAATTCGCTGACGATCAGCTCCGCCGTATCAGGATCAATGACGTGATCGAGTGTCGCCATAACACCCATGCGCATCAGCGATTTGATGACGTCGACGCCGCGTTCGGCCATGCGGCTTGCCAATTCCTGGACCGTGATCGCGTCCGGGATGATGACTTCGCGGATGACTTTTTCCTGGCCGCGCTGCTGCATGCGCAGCCGTTCGCGTTCACGCGCACGCTTGACCGAGGCCAGGCTGCGCATGCGCTCGCCACCCTCATCATCCAACGCCTGCGTGACAGTCAGCTTGCCGACGCGGCGGCGCTGCGGTTCGTTGCGCTTGACCAGGGTCGGGCGCTTGATCTCAGTCTTGTTGAGCGCGCCGAGGCGACGGGCGCGGACGGCCGCCTCCTCTTCCTCTTCCTCACGCGACAGCGGGCGTGCCTTGGCGGCAGCGGCATCGGCGGCGACTGCGACTTTGGCGCTGGAGGTCGGAGCACCACCGGGACCTGCTAACGGCACCGCGGCCAAAGCCTCCACATCATCGAGCTCGGGCTCGGCAGTCGTTTCGTCCTCAACCTCAGCGGTATCGGCCTCGCTTTGGGCCTGGGCTTGCGCCTCGGCTCGTTCGCGCGCCTGGGCTTCCTCGACCTTGCGGCGCGCTTCTTCTTCGGCACGGCGCAGCAACTCGTCGCGGGAGCGTTCGCCATCGGCGGCGGCCGCGACCTTGAGCGCACGCACCCGGGCGGTGCGTTCCTCATCGGTCAATTCGCGCAGCAAAGTGACGGGCTTGCGCGACGGCGTGGCAGGAGTCGCCGGGCTGGGCCCACGCGTTTCCACAACCGGGGCCGCAACCTCAGCCGCCTCAGCCCGGGCCGGGCCCGGCTCTGGCCCGAGGATGCGCTTTCTCTTAACCTCGACCGTCACGGTCTTGGAGCGGCCATGGGAAAAGCTTTGCCGTACCGAGGCGGCAGAGGCCTCCAGCGGCTTCTTGAGCTCGAGCTTGCCCCGGCCCTGAAGGCTCAGCGGCTTCTTACCATCCTGCTCGTTCTCATTCGTCATGCTCTAGCGACTTTCCACTCATCTGATCTTGGCCACGAAAGCCCTTAAGCCT
>CAJCHR010000211.1 GCA_903970225.1 Actinobacteria bacterium 21-64-8
GGTTCGAGAGATAGAGCACGCTGTCCGCCTGCGCCCGCGCGGCACCGGCATCGGTGTGATAGCCCTCGCGGATACCCTTGTTGAACGAGCTCACGAACACGCCGAGCCCTTCGCGGAAGCTTTCCGAATCGAACGTATCGAGTCCGGTTTCGCGCATCGCCTGCTCGACGAGTGCGTCCGCGACGATCTGCTCTGCCATGTGTCTCTCCCGATTTTCAAACCTTGGCGGCGAAGTGCGCGCAAGCTGCCCGGCTTGGCAACGCCCCTCTCGGGCCGGACGGTCGAGATCGGGCCAATTTGGGAAGAGCGGGATTCAGGAGGCCACGCGCGCCTGCCGATGGCGGAACTGGCTCGGGCTGATCCCGGTCGCGCGGCGGAAAGCGAAGGTGAAGCTCGACGGGCTGGCGAAGCCCATGCCGAAAGCGATCGTCTTGACGCTCTCGCCCGCGATCAGCAGCCGCTTGGCCGCTTCCATCCGGCGCTGCTCGACGTAATGCCCGATCGAGCTGCCGCGGCTGACGCGAAAGCCGCGGGTGAGCTGGCGCACCGACAGGTTGCACAGGCTGGCCAGCTCGCCCAGCGTGGGTGCCGCACCCTCGGCGGCGAGCCGTTCGTCGATCAGCCGCAGCCGCCAGCCGGCAAGGCCGCCGCCGATCGGCCGCTCATGTACTTCGATACAGTATCGCCCCAGTTCGATTGCCAGTTCGCCCGAGAGGAATTCGAGCATCCGTTCAGCCGCCAGCCCGGGATGGCGCACTTCGCCGGCGATCCGGAACAGCAGGGCACGGATGCTCGCGCTGGTGATGTCGATCGTGGTGGCGAGTTGCTGGTCGGTCCAGTGCAGCGTT
This sequence comes from Actinobacteria bacterium 21-64-8, assembly GCA_903970225.1. Classification (GTDB taxonomy): domain Bacteria; phylum Pseudomonadota; class Alphaproteobacteria; order Sphingomonadales; family Sphingomonadaceae; genus Novosphingobium. The sequence continues at coordinate 849 of CAJCHR010000211.1, forward strand.
TCGCCCACGATTTCGTGAATGCGTTCGGCATCGAGATTGCACAGTAGCGAAGCCTGGCGGATGCTGCCGCCCTTGATGAACAGCTCTTCGCCGGCGGGGATCAGGAAGATGTCGCCCAGCCGCTCGAACCGGTGTGCGCCCCAATGGGCGCGGTAGCACGCGCGCGCATCGATCGGGCGCGGGGTCAGGCACATGTTGACCAGATATTTGCCCGGAAACGACAGCGCCGCAGCCGACGGTCCGGGGATGTCGTAGCGCACGATCTGCGCGGTCATCGCCGGCACGGATGCTTCGGCGTCGACGATCACAGTGGCCTGTTCAAGGGTATCGGGGGCGTTCACGCGCGGGGAGGGGCCTGGCCGGGTTGTGTCCGTGAGCGGACGGTCTGTCCCGATTTCTACGGCGAGCGCTGTTGCGGCACAAGGGGCACGGGACGAAACCGGGTGCGACGACGACGCGTGAGTTTACGCGCGCGAATTTTGGTGAGTGGAGGATAGCTGGATGGCGAAGGGCCTGTTCGATTGTACCGGCAAAGTGACGATGGTGACCGGGGGCAATGGCGGCATCGGCCTGGGCTTCGCCACCGGGGTCGCCAAGATGGGCGGCGATATCGCGATCTGGGCACGCAATGCCGAGAAGAGCGCGGCCGCCAAGGCTGTGCTCGAGGAAGCCGGTGCAGGGCGGGTGATCGCCTATCAGGTCGATGTGTCCTCCGAAGAGGCGATCATCGCGGGCTACGATCAGCTGCTCGCGGATTTCGGACGTGTGGATTGCGTTTTCGCCAACTCGGGCGCTTCGCCGCGCTACGATTCGGTGTTCGATATGCCCACCGACCATTGGTACGATTTCCAGAAGACCGCGCTTCACGGCGCGTTCTTCACGCTGCGCGAAGGCGCGCGGCATATGAAGGCCCGCGTCGAGGCGGGCGATCCGGGTGGCAGTCTGGTCGCCTGCGGTTCGCTGTCGCTGTTCCAGGGCCTCGCGGGCAAGATGGAGTACGCGGGGTCCAAGGCTGCGGTCGCGGCCGTGGTGCGGTGCCTCGCAATCGAGCTCGCGCCGCTCGGCATCCGCGCCAACGTGGTGGCGCCGGGCCTGATCATCACCCCGATGATGGGGGCTTACGCGGCGCAAACCGAAGCGCACTACGCGCCGCTCAATCCGATGAAGCGCACCGGCTATCCGGAAGACTTCGAGGGCATCGGAGCCTATCTTGCCAGCGATGCCTCGTCGTTTCTGACCGGTGAGACGATCACCATAGACGGCGGCTATATGGTCCGCCCGTAAGCGGCCCGGATCGACGATAAGATTATCAGGAGAGCGAGCATGGAACTTCTGGCTATTCACGGCGTCGGCGATGTCCGGGTCGACTCTTACCAGCGTCCCGCGGCGGGCCCCAAGGACGTCGTCGTCAAGATGAAGGCGGTCGGAATCTGCGGATCGGACCTCTCGTACATCAAGTTCGGCGGCATGCCCGCCGAGCCCGGCGGCACCACCGCGCTCGGCCATGAAGGCGCGGGCGAAGTCCTGTCGGTCGGCAGCGAGGTCGACGGTATCTCGGTCGGCGATGCGGTGATCATCAACCCGATGATGACCCCCAGCAACATCGGCAGCGGCGGGCCGGAAGGCTGCTTCACCCAGGAACTCCTGGTGCGCGAGGCGCGGCTGGGCGATTCGATCCTGCCGATCCCCGAGGGCATTTCCTATGAGGTCGCCGCGTTGTGCGAGCCGCTCGCGGTGGCTATGCACGGCGTCAATCGCGCCGAGGTTTCGCCCGGTGACAAGGTCGTGGTGTTCGGCTGCGGCCCGATCGGGCTCGGCATGCTGCTGTGGCTCAACGATCGCGGGATCACCGACGTGATCGCACTCGATCTCTCGGAGGAGCGGCTTGAGCGCGCCCGCGCGATCGGCGTGCAGGCCGCGTTCGATCCGACCAAGGTCGATCTGCGTGCCGAGATCGCGAAGTACCACGGCGAAGTCCCTTCCTACGGCCGCGTCGGCGTCGGCACCGATGCGTTCATCGACGCCGCGGGCGGTCCGAACATCCTGACCGACGTGATCATGATGGCCAAGTGGCACTCACGCATGGTCGTCACCGCCGCCTACATGAAGCCGATCGAGTTCCCGGTCGGCCGCATGCTGACCAGCGAGATGACGATCACCACCGCGGTCGGCTATCCGACCGAGATGCCCGACGTGATCGCGGCGATGCCGCGCCTGAAGGACAAGCTCGCCGCGCTGATCAGCCACCGCGTGCCGTTCGCCGAAGTGCTTGAGGGGTTCAAGCTTGCCGCCCGCCCGGACTCGGCGAAAGTCATGGTCGACTTCGAAGGAGCCTGAACATGGCCGAGACCCTCACCAAAGATGCGGGAACCCCGCTCGGCAACCTGGTCCGATCGGGCGATGCGCAGACCGAGGCAGTGGCGATCACGCCGTTCGTGTTCATGTCGCGCGACATTTCGAACAGCTATCTGGTCACCACCTCGGACGGTGACGTGATCGTCAACACCGGCATGCCCGATGGGGCGGAGCGCACGAAGGCGCTGTTCGCGCCGCACCGGACGGGCCCGCTCAAGTACATCATCCTGACGCAGAGCCACGGCGATCACTACGGCGGCGTTCCCGTGCTGCGCGAGCCGGACACCAAACTCGTCGGCGGACCCGACTTCAACGAAGCGCTGGCCGACATGAACGGCCTCGCGCCGTTCTTCGGCCCGCGCACGTTCAAGCTGTGGGGCTCGACGCTCAAGCGCGACACCGCGCCCATGCCGGTCCCCACCGCCGAGGAGGTCGCGCCCGACATCCTGGTCGATCGCACGCTGACCTTCGATGTCGGCGAGCGCACGTTCGAGATCATCAGCGCGCCCGAAGGCGAGACGATCGACAACATCGTGGTGTGGCTGCCCAAGGAGAAGATCGTCTTCACCGGCAACACCTTCGGCCCGATCTGGCTGTCGATGCCGTTCCTCAACACGCTGCGTGGCGACAAGCCGCGGCTGACGCGCAATTACCTCAAGTCGCTGGCGAAGATCCGCGATCTCGGCGCCGAGATCGTGATCACCGGCCACGGTGAGCCCATCGTCGGCAAGGAGCGGATCAAGGCCGATCTCGACCGGATGGAAGCTGCGGTGACCTATGTGCGCGATTACACGATCGCGGGCATGAAGGCGGGCAAGACCGTCGATACGCTGGTGCACGAATTCGCGTTTCCCGACGACGTGCGCATCGGCGATTTCCACGGCAAGGGCAGTTGGGCGGTCAAGTCGATCTGGCGCGAGTATTCGGGCTGGTTCCACTACGAGGACGGCACGACCGCGCTGTACGGGGTGCCGCAGTCGAGCGTTCATGCGGACCTGGCCGAACTCGCCGGCGGCGCGGACAAGCTGGCCGAACGTGCGCAGGCGAAGCTGGATGCTGGCGCGCCTCTGGAGGCTTTGCACCTCACCACCATCGCGCTCGGTGCGGAGCCGAAGAACCGCGCGGCACTCGAAGTGAAGAAGGGCGCGAGCGAGGCCCTGCTGGTGGCGAGTGGGAGTACGAACCTGTCCGAGACGATGTGGCTCAAATCCGAGATCGCCGAGGTGGAGAAGGCCTTGGCGGGCTGAATTCGTTCAAGGACACTTGTCCGATCCCGCGTCCAGGAGGTGTCAGGGGCGGGGCTGTTTGGGCGA
>CAJCHR010000212.1 GCA_903970225.1 Actinobacteria bacterium 21-64-8
AGCGTCGGCGGCATGGACGCGGTGCTGACCGCGACCAGCTGGGCCGAGAATCTGGGCAAGAGCGAGCAGGCCAAGGCGTTCATCCGTGCGCAGGATCCCGACGAGTTCATCAAGGTCATGCAGAAGTGGGCGGCGGCTTACGTGCCGTCCGACATCTCGCCGGTGCCGGGAATGAAGCCGCGCGATTTCGCGCAGCTGACGATGCCCGTGCTCGTGTTCCGCAGCGGCAAGAGCGACCTGTCGCACACCCGCGCCACCACCGAATGGGTCCACCGCCTGATCCCGCAATCGGTGATCCTCGATCCGCCGTGGAACGATGACGAATGGAATTACCGTTCGGGCGAAACAGCCGGCGGCAAGGATGGCAATACCCTTTTCCGCAGCTGGCCCAAGCTGGTTCCCGCGATTCTCGACTTCATCGGCGGCTAGCTCGCCGACGTGCCGGCTTCGGTGAAGTGAAGGGCGCCGCGATGCGGCGCTCTTTCGTTGTGACCTGTTTGCAACAGAGGATGCCCAAGGCCCCCGCTCGCTCGTCCCGAACTTGACAGATGTACAGCCGATGTTGTCTCGATGTCGTGAGGCAACGAAAAGCAAAAGCTTCGGGGACTGAGGCATCGCCCGACCGAACCTGCGCGGACCGCTGTCTCGCAAAAAAAGATTCGGGAGAGAGAAGATGAAAATCGCTTCAGTGAAAGCGGCGGTTCTGTGCGCAACGAGCCTCTCGGCCCTGATCGCCGGACCCGCTTACGCGCAGAGCGCCGCCCCCGTCCCCGCCGCAAACGATGCGGACACGATCGTCGTCACCGCCCGCCGCGTCGAGGAACGACTGCAGGACGTGCCGATCTCGATCACCGTGTTCAACCCGCAGCAGCTTGCCGACCGCAACATCACCAGCACAACCGACCTCGCGACGTATACCCCGGGCCTTGCGCTGAACAGCCGTTACGGACCCGACAAGGCGAGCTTCGCCATCCGCGGGTTCTCGCAGGACCTCAACACCGCGCCCACCGTCGCGGTCTATTTCGCAGAAGTGGTCGCACCGCGGCTGCAGTCGAACATCGGCGGCGGCAATGGTGCCGGGCCCGGCGCGGTGTTCGACCTGCAGAATATCCAGGTTCTCAAAGGCCCGCAAGGCACGCTGTTCGGCCGCAACACGACCGGCGGTGCGATCCTGCTGGTGCCGCAGAAACCGACCGACAGGCTCGAAGGCTATGTCGAGGGTACATACGGCAATTACGACGAGAAGCGCGTGCAGGCGGTGCTCAACATCCCGCTGGCGGATACGTTCAAGGTGCGCTTCGGGCTCGATCGCAACAAGCGCGACGGCTACATCAGGAGCTTCTCGGGCATCGGCCCGGATGATTACAGCAACATCGACTATACCTCGGCGCGCCTGAGCATCGTCGCCAACCTGACGCCGGATCTCGAGAACTACACGGTCGCGTCATATACCAAGTCCGACACGCACGGCACGGTGCCGAAACTGGTGTACTACAACGCCTACTTCGACCATCCGAACACGGTCACGCCGCCCTATCGGAACCCGCTGACGGGAACGGTGGGATCGACCGGGCTTGGCGCTCTGCTCGGAGCCAGCGTACGCGCTCAGTACTTGCGCGAGAAGGCCGCTGGCTACGGCTTCTACGACGTCGACAACAACGATCCCGATCCGTTCGTGAAGTCCCGCACCTGGCAGGTGATCAATACCACGACCTGGAACGCAACCGACAACCTGACGGTCAAGAACATCGTCAGCTACGGCGAGGCGCGCGAACGGTATTCCTTCTCGCTCGATGGCGACGACGTCACCTTCCCGTTCGTGATCACCTCGCCGGGCATCGGCGGCAATCAGGGATCGGAGTCCACGTTCACCGAGGAGTTCCAGCTGCAGGGTCACACCGCCAACAGTCGGCTGACCTATCAGGCCGGTTACTATATGGAGATCAGCGATCCGCTCGGAAAGCAGCAGCAGTACACGCAGATCGCCGCGAGCTGCACCAACATCTACGCGTTCCAGTGCACGACGCTTTCGCCGCTGATCAGCAGCGTGTCGATCGCTCACAACAATTACATCTATCACAACTACGCACTATACGCGCAGGCGACCTACAAGTTTACTGATACCGTCAGCCTCACTTTGGGTGGTCGCAACACCTGGGATTGGGAGCGTGAAGACGGCAACAACGTTCGCGTCATACCGACCGCGAGCGGTCCGCTGGTCAGTGCGGGAAGCCCGATCTGCTCGCGCTCGGCGACGCCCGCCGGCTACACCAATCCTCTCGCACTTCTCGGCAGCAATGTGTGCGACCGCTCGTTCGTCACCAAGTCGAGCAAGCCGACATGGCTCATCGATGTCGATTGGAAGCCGAGCGCGGATACGCTGCTTTATGCGAAATACGCGCGCGGTTACCGGGCGGGCGGAATCAACGAAGCCAACGTCGGCGCCGAGATCTGGCAGCCGGAAAAGGTTGACGATTACGAGGTCGGTTTCAAGACGGGCTGGCGCGGCAAGATCTTCGGCAACTTCGCCATCGACGGGTTCTGGAACAACTTCCGCAACCAGCAGACCTCGGTGACGATTCCGCAGTGCGCGCCGGCGATCGTCGGCGGCGTACTGACGAACGGCTGCAGCGCCCCGGCGCCGACCGGCATCAACGGCATCCAGAACGTCGGCAAGTCGCGGATGCGCGGCGTGGAAGTCGATGGCAGCATCGGCACCGGACCGATCCGGCTCGACGTCGGGTACGCCTATCTCGACGCGAAGGTGCTCGGCGGCAGCGTGCCGTTCTGCGACAACACGCGCTATGACTGCGCAAACGCGAGCTACCTGACGGCGGGATCGCGCCTGCCATTCTCGCCGAAAAACCGGATCACAATGACCGGAACCTTCACGTTGCCGGTCGACGAATCGTTCGGTCATATCGCGGTTTCCGCGACGTATACGCACACCGACAGCCAGTATAACTCCCACTCGGACGACGTCGCGTTCGCGCAGGGAGCGATCCCGTACAACGCCGGCATCACGCCGGCGACAAATCTGGTGAACCTCAACCTGAACTGGCGCGATGTGGCGCGATCTCCGATCGACGTCGCGGTGTTCGTCACCAACCTGACCAAGGAGAAGTACAACCTCGCGATCGCCAACGCACTTTCATCGCTGGGTGGGGAGTCGGTAATCCCCGGCGAGCCGCGGATGTACGGCGTGCGCGTGCGGTACCACTTCGGCCAGTGAGTCCAGGCGCGTCCAGGAGACCGGCGCAGTTTGCCCTTGGCTGACTGCGCCGGCTCGGCGAGGGTGAGCGAATGAAGATGGTCGAATCTCAGGGCGCCGCGCAGGAGTGGCGCAGGCACTGGCCCCTCGTTCTCGCCGCCGGCTTCGGGTACTCCGCGATCGGTATCCAGGTCTATGCGCTGGGGCCATTCGTCACCCGGCTCGAGGCCGCGTTCGGCTGGTCTCGCGCAGAGGTGATGACCGGGCTGACCGTGTCGAGCACCATGGGCGTGCTGCTCAATTTCGCGGTGGGGATGCTGGTCGACCGTGTTGGCCCGCGCCGGGTCGGAATTGCCGGACTGATCGTCGTCACCGCCGCCTTCGGCCTGCTCGGCACAGCGAGCGGCACCATGGCCGACTGGATCGCGCTGTGGCTGGTGATCTCGGTCGGCGTCCTGCTCGCGCAATCGACGGTCTGGACCGCGGCGGTGGCCGGGCGGTTCGATCGTTCGCGGGGCCTTGCGCTGGCGACCGTGCTGTCGGGCTCGTCGCTTGCGGGCGCGGTGCTACCGCTGCTCGCGACATTCATGATCGAACGGTTCGGCTGGCGGCTGGCATTTCCGGCGGTGGCCGCCGTCTGGGCGCTGCTCTGCGTGCCGCTGGCAATCCTGTTCGTACGCGATCCCGCATCCACGTCCGTGCGGGCGGAGCCGAGCGCCCCGCTCCCCGGCCTCTCACTCGGCGCGGGGCTCAGGCACCGCGTGTTCTGGCAACTGTTCATCGCCGCCTTCGTATTCGCATTCTACACGATGGCGATCTCCGCCAATCTCGTCCCACTGCTGACCGAGAAAGGCATCGATTCGCGCGGCGCGGCGGAGCTTGCGGGCATCGTCGGTCTGGTCGGCATCGCGGCGCGGCTTGGCGCCGGCTTCCTGATCGACCGGATCCCTGCGCATCTGCTCGGCGCCGCGCTGTATCTGCTGCCGGTCGCGGGCTGCGCGCTGCTGCTCAGCCCCGCACCGACGCTTGCGGCGCTGACGTTTGCGGTCGCAAGCTTCGGGGTGACGATCGGTGCGGAGTTCGACATCACCTTCTTCCTCGCCGCAAAGCACTTTGGCCTGCGCAGTTATGGCGCGCTGGTCGGCACGCTCCTGACGGCGGGATCGCTTGGCGGTGCGGTCGCGCCGGTGCTGTCGGGCTGGCTGCATGATCGTGCGCACACGTACGATACGCTGCTCGCACTGATCGCGGCGCAACTCATCCTTGCGGCGCTCGCCTTGGTGACGATCGGGCGTCCGCGGAATTTGCATCTATCCTTGCAGCAAACGCTTGCAGGCTGAACGCCTCTTCGCCTTGACTTCGCGAGAGCCGCAGCCCTACGACCGCGAATGAACAGCGAAGTGCAATAGTGGCCATCGCGGCGCGCCGGATCGGAGCGGAAACCTCCGCGACCCGTGCGGCAATCCTGACCGCGACCGAGGCGCTGATCCGCGACGAGGGCTATTCCGCCGTCAGCACGCGCCGGGTCGCGGCGCGTGCCGGGCTCAAGCCTTCGCTGGTGCACTATTATTTCCCGACGACGGACGATCTGCTGATCGCGGTTTCGCGCAAGGGCGCCGAGGAAAGCGACCAGCAGATGGAGGCCGCGCTGCGCTCGGACGATCCGCTGCGATCGCTCTGGGCCAGATCGGAAGAGCACACGTCTGAACTCCAGTCACCGATG
>CAJCHR010000213.1 GCA_903970225.1 Actinobacteria bacterium 21-64-8
CAGCGGGTCGCCCCAGCCGCCGCCGCCCCAGGTGATGAAGTGGAGGATGTCGTCGGCCTCGACCGCGAGATCCTCGACCTTGTTGCCGACCACGGTCTGCGTGCCGTCGGGCTTTTCGAGGATCTTCTTCGCGCGGGCGCCAGGTTCGCCGCCATTGACGCCCCAGGGCGAGACGAACCAGCGGTCGTCGTGGATCGCGATCATGCCCGGTTCGAGGAAGCGGTAGCTCATCAGGATGCCGTTGCCGCCGCGGTGCAGCCCGGCGCCGCCCGAATCCGCCACCGTCTCATAGCGTTCGATCACCAGCGGGAAATAGCGCTCGAGAAACTCGTTGGGCACGTTGGTGAAGTTGGGCCACAGCGAATGGCCGTCGGGGCCGTCGCCGAGCGGGCGGCCGGGGATGCCGCCAAAGCCGATCTGGAACAGCTGGAACCACTCGCCGCTCTTGTCGGTGCCCGAATAGAAGAGATGCGGCGAGGAGGAGAAGCCCGCGGCGTTGAGGAATTCGGGGGTCTTCTGGCCGAGCAGGCCGCCGAGGATGTCGAAGATCCGGCCGAGCGCGTGGGTGCGGCCCGACAGCGCCGCCGGGAATTTCGGCTTGAGCAGCGAGCCTTCGGGGATGCGGACGTCGATCAGGTCGTAGAAGCCGTCGTTGAACAGGATCTGCGGGTCGAACACCATGATCATGTAGATGCCGAAGAACATGCGGAACATGTTCTCGTTGAGGAAGAAGTTGATCGACGCCTGGCTCTGCGGATCGGTGCCGTCGAAATCGAGCACGACGCGGCCCTTCTCCTTCCACATCGTGCAGCGGATCTTGTACGGGCCGTAGCCCATGCCGTCGTCGCAGATATAGTCCTCGAAGCTGACCGGCTCCTCGCCGACCGCAGTCTCGATCAGGCTCGCCATCGCGCGGTGGTTGCGCGCGAGCAGCTCCTCGCAGGCCGAGACGAAGACGTCGTCGCCGAACCGCTCGGCCATCTCGACGACGCGGCGCGCGGCGACCCGGCACGAGGCGACCAGCGCGTTCAGATCCGCCTTGCACCATTCGGGGGTGCGGACCTGGTGCATGATCAGCGCGACGAGGTCGGCGTTGTAGAGGCCCTGTTTCCAGATCTTGACCGGCGGGATGCGCACCCCCTCCTGGAAGATCGAGGTGGCGTCGATCGGCATCGAGCCCGCGACCTTGCCGCCGATGTCCGACATGTGGCCGAACATCGAGGTGTAGGCGATCAGCCGGCCGTCTTTGAACACCGGGAGCAGCACCAGCCAGTCGTTGGAGTGGCTGATCGCGCCGTCGACCGAATAGGGATCGGACAGCATGATCATGTCGCCCTCCTCGACGGTGCCGGCATAGCCCTCGAGGAACGGGCCGATATAGGAGCCGAACTGGCCGACGATCATGCGGCCCTTGTGATCGGCGATCAGCGGGAAGCTGTCACCCTGCTCGCGGATGCCGGGGGACATCGCGGTGCGGACCAGCGTCGCGTCCATCTCGTTGCGCGCGTTGCGCAGCGCATTCTCGATGATGTCGAGCGTGACCGGGTCGATCTCGACGGGGCTGAAGGGGGTGGCGTTGGACTGGACGATGCGGGCGCTCATGGCGAATACCTTGTCTGGTCTGCTGTCGGTCAGGCGGCGGGCGTGATGAGGATGTTGCCGATCGCATCGACGGTGCCGATGTGCGCGGTCTCGATCAGCGTGGTCGAGTCCATCTCGACGACGATCGCCGGGCCCTGGATGACGTCGCCACCCTTGAGCAGCGCGCGGTCGTAGATCGCGCCCGCCTGCGATGCGCCGTCCATCCACAGTTCGTGGTCGCGCAGCTTCGCGGCGTGCGGATTGCCGTCGCCCTTGGGCAGTTCGAGCGCGGACAGTTCGAGCGCGCGGCCCATCGCGACCGCGCGCAGGTTCACGAACTCATGCTCGCTGTCCATGTTGAAGGTGAACAGCCGGCGATGCTCGTCGTCGAAGCGCTTGGCGAGGCCGTCGAGCCCGGTCGCCTCGAGCTCGGCGAACCGCACCGTCATCGGCACTTCGAAGGCCTGGCCCGCATAGCGGACGTCGACCTCGAAGGCGGTGATCACGTCGGCGTCGGCGACACCCTCGGCGGCGAGCGTGGTGCGGACCTGCACCTCTATCTCCTGGAGCAGTCCGAGAATTTCGGCGCCGCTGGTCGCCGAGCGCAGCTTGGAGTGCGAGCGTGCCGCCTCGGTGCGCATCCGCGTGGTCGCGTCGCCCAGCGCGCACAACACGCCGGGGCTGACCGGCGATACCGCCGGATAGCTGCCCATCAGCCGCGCGACCGCATTGACGTGGAGCGGACCCGCGCCGCCGAAGCCCATCAGCGCGAACTCGCGCGGATCATAGCCCTGCTGGACCGAGATCATCCGCAACGCGCCGAACATATTCTCGTTGACGATATCGATGATGCCGCGCGCGGCCTTGTAGAGATCGATGCCGAGCGCGTCGGCGATCGTCTGCACCGCCGCCTTGGCGCCGGCGCGATCGAGCTTGAACGCGCCGCCGAGCAGATTCTCGGGGAGATAGCCGAGCACGACATTGGCGTCGGTGACGGTCGGCAGCGTGCCGCTCTTGCCGTAGGCGGCGGGGCCGGGGACCGCGCCGGCCGACTGCGGCC
>CAJCHR010000214.1 GCA_903970225.1 Actinobacteria bacterium 21-64-8
ATATTGCGGCGGCGCTGTCACTTGCGCGCCGAGATGCGCGGCGGCGTGCCACGGCCAGTGCGGGTCGTAAAGAATACCCCGGGCGAGCGCGATGAAGTCCGCATCACCCGTCGCGACGATCGCCTCGGCCTGCTCGAAATCGGTGATCAACCCGACCGCAACCACCGGGATGCCCACCGCCTGCTTCACCGCGCGGGCGAGCGGCACCTGATAACTCGGCCCCACCGGGATTTTCTGGCCAGCGTCCAGCCCGCCGCTCGACACATGGATCGCCGCACAGCCACGCGCCTCCAGCGCCTGCGCAAAGGCGATCGTTTGCTCGATATCCCAGCCGCCCTCGACCCAGTCGGTCCCCGACACGCGCATCGTCACCGGGCGCTCTGCGGGGAACGCCGCGCGCACCGCGTCGAACACTTCGAGCGGGAAGCGCAGCCGGTTCTCCAGGCTGCCGCCGTATTCGTCCCCGCGCTGATTGGAGAGCGGCGAGAGGAACTGGTGCAGCAGATAGCCATGCGCGCCGTGGAGCTGGATCGCATCGATGCCGATCCGCGCCGCGCGCTTCGCCGACGCCACGAACGCATCGCGTACCCGCGTCAGCCCTTCACGGTCGAGCGCCGTCGGCGCGCTCTTTGAATCGCCAAATGCCAGCGCGGAGGGCGCCTCGGTCTGCCAGCCGTTGGCCTCGCCGGGCGCAATCTGCTTGCCGCGCTTCCACGGCACTTCGGTCGACGCCTTGCGGCCCGCATGCGCCAGTTGCAGCGCAACCGGAATATCGGACCAGCGGCGGATGCTCTCCAGCGTCCGCGCCATCGCGGCTTCGTTGGCGTCGCTGTAGAGGCCCGAATCTGCATAGCTGATCCGGCCTTCGGGCGACACCGACGTCGCCTCGATCGTCAGCAGCGCGGCGCCCGACAGGGCAAGCCCGCCGAGGTGGATCAGGTGCCAGTCGGTCATCGAGCCATCCTCGGCCGAATACTGGCACATCGGCGCAACGATGATGCGGTTGCGCAGCGTCAGGCCGGCGACGGACAGCGGAGTGAAGAGAGCAGGATGAGGCATGGTACTGGTCTTTCGTCGTCACGCGGCTGGGAGCGCTTTGAACGCGCAGTCCGCGAGATCGTTCACCGGAGCAAGTGCGTTTCGGACTCACGCAGCGCCTATCCAATGCAACGATAGACACACGAAAGATCAATATCGTGCTATATAGCACGATATTGATCTTTCGTGTGCCACTGCATGCTTCGTGCGGCTTTCTGGCGTTATCGGACCCCGTCCTGCGGCTGCCCAGTTCAGCGGTTGCCTGGTCCGCGAACCGCCGGACCCGCGGTCGCAACACTCCGTTGCCGGCGCTGTAAAGCGGCTCCGACGCGCGAACGAACGGCGGCAGTGCGCTCGCCCAATGCGGCAAAATGCGCTAGCATGCGCAGATGCCGCAAACCCCCGAACCGCTGCTCGTGCTCACCACCGGCGGCACGATCGACAAGATCTATTACGACATGCTCAGCGAGTACCAGATCGGCGAGAGCGCGGTGCCCAAGCTGCTCGGCATCGCGCGGGTCTTGCGGCCGTTCCGGATCGAGGGGGTGCTGCGCAAGGACAGTCTGGAACTGACCGATGCCGACCGTGTGCTGATCCGTGAGCGGATCGAGGCCGCGCCCGAGCGGATGGTGGTGATCACGCATGGCACCGACACGATGACAGAAACCGCAAAGGCGCTGACCGGAATCGATGGCAGGACGATCGTGCTGGTGGGCGCGCTCGCCCCGGCGCGGTTTCAGGAGAGCGACGCGACGTTCAACCTCGGCATGGCGTTTGCCGCCGCGCAGATCGCGGCGCCGGGTGTCTACATCACGATGAACGGCAGCGTGTTCGATGCGCTCCACGTGGCAAAAGACCGCGCCGCCGGAGCGTTCGTCGCGACATAACCGCGCCGAAGCCTTATATTGGAAGCAATGGACAGCTCCTCGCTCCCCTTCGCCCAGTTCGCTCCACCGATCCGTCCCGCCTCGCCGCTGCGCGCGGCGATCACCGCTGCATACCGGCGAGACGAAGCCGCGTGCATCGCTCCGCTTCTTGACCTTGCGGAGATGCCCGATGCCGAACGCGGCTCGGCAAGCCGCACCGCGCGCGCACTCGTCACCGCTTTGCGCGCCAAGGACCGGCGCGGCGCGGTCGAGGCGCTGGTGCAGGAGTATGCGCTCTCCAGCGAAGAAGGCGTCGCGCTGATGTGCCTCGCCGAGGCGCTGCTGCGCATACCCGACGACGCCACGCGCGATGCGCTGATCCGCGACAAGATCGGCGGCGGAGACTGGCAGGCGCATCTCGGAAGCGGCCGCTCGCTGTTCGTCAACGCCGCCACGTGGGGACTGGTGGTCACGCGGCGGCTGGTGTCGAGCGTCGATGATCGGGGGCTCGGCGCCGCGCTCACGCGGCTGGTGGCGCGCGCGGGCGAGCCCGTGATCCGCCGCGCGGTCGAGATCGCGATGGGGCTGATGGGCGAGCAGTTCGTCATGGGCGAGACCATCGACTCCGCGCTCAAGCGCGCGCGTGAGGTGGAGGCCAGGGGTTTCGGCTTCAGCTACGACATGCTCGGCGAAGCAGCGACGACCGCCGCGGATGCTGACCGGTACTATGCCGATTACGAAGCGGCGATTCACGCGATCGGGCGCGCTTCCGCAGGGCGCGGGATCATCGCCGGACCGGGAATCTCGATCAAGCTTTCGGCGCTGCACCCGCGCTACAGCCGCGCGCAGGCCGGGCGGATGATGGACGAATTGCTGCCCGCGGCGAAGCGCCTCGCATCGCTCGCCAAGGGCTACGGGATCGGCTTCAACATCGACGCCGAGGAGGCCGACCGGCTCGAACTGTCGCTCGACCTGCTCGAAAACCTTGCGCTCGATCCCGAGCTTGCGGGCTGGAATGGCCTTGGTTTCGTGGTGCAGGCTTACGGCAAGCGCTGCCCGTTCGTGATAGACTGGCTGGTCGATCTGGCACGGCGCGCGGAGCGGCGGATCATGGTTCGGCTGGTCAAGGGCGCATACTGGGACGCCGAGATCAAGCGCGCGCAAGTCGGGGGCCTCGCGGACTTCCCGGTCTACACCCGCAAGGTCCACACCGACGTCGCGTACCTCGCCTGCGCGCGCAAGCTGCTCGCGGCGCGCGATGCCGTGTTCCCGCAATTCGCCACGCACAATGCGCAGACGCTGGCGGCGATCTACCAGATGGCCGGCCCGGACTTCGCCCCCGGAGACTGGGAGTTCCAGTGTCTCCACGGCATGGGCGAGGCGCTGTACGAAGAGGTCGTCGGTCCAACGAAGCTGAACCGGCCATGCCGGATCTATGCGCCGGTGGGCACGCACGAGACGCTGCTCGCCTACCTCGTGCGGCGGCTGCTCGAGAACGGCGCGAACAGCAGCTTCGTCAACCGGATCGCCGATCCCGACGTGCCGATCGAAGCTCTGATTGCCGATCCCGTCACGGCCGTGCGGGCAGAGGCCGAGCCGGGGGCGTCAAACCCGAAGATCGCGCTGCCCGGCACGCTCTATCCCGACCGAAGCAATTCGGCCGGGATCGATCTCAGCGACGAGACCGCACTGGCGATGCTTGGCGCCGCGCTGATCGAAAGCGCCGCGACCGACCGGGTGGCCGGTGAAGCCGCAGGCGCCGAACCCCGCCTGGTCCTCAATCCCGCCGATCACGCGGACATCGTGGGCCGGGTTCATGACATGACCGAAGACGCCGCCCGCGCCGCCGTCATCCGCGCCGCATCGTCGACCTGGGGCGATGTCTCGCCCGCCGCGCGCGCCGCGATCCTCGAACGCGCCGGTGATCTGCTGCAGGAGCGGATGCCGGGCC
Source organism: Actinobacteria bacterium 21-64-8 (assembly GCA_903970225.1). Lineage (GTDB taxonomy): Bacteria > Pseudomonadota > Alphaproteobacteria > Sphingomonadales > Sphingomonadaceae > Novosphingobium. The sequence goes on from CAJCHR010000214.1 coordinate 3,856, forward strand.
TTATCGGCCTCGCGATCAGGGAAGCCGGAAAGTCGGCCGCCAACGCGATTTCCGAAGTGCGCGAGGCTATCGATTTCCTCCGCTATTACGCCGGTCAGGCTCGCCGTACATTCGGGCCCGCGCAACGGCCACTGGGGCCCGTGGTCTGCATCAGCCCGTGGAATTTCCCGCTGGCGATCTTCGCCGGGCAAGTCGCCGCCGCGCTCGCCGCGGGCAATCCGGTCCTCGCCAAGCCCGCCGAGGAAACGCCGCTGATCGCCAGCGAGGGCATTCGCGCGCTGCACGATGCGGGCGTTCCGGCCGACGCGCTGCAACTGGTTACCGGCGACGGCAAGATCGGCGCCGCGCTTGTCGGGGCAGCCGAAACCGCAGGTGTGATCTTCACCGGCTCCACCGAAGTCGCGCGATCGATCCAGCGTCAGCTCGCCGGGCGGCTTTCGCCCGACGGCCTCCCGATCCCGCTGATCGCGGAGACCGGCGGGCAGAACGCGATGATCGTCGATTCCTCCGCTCTGGCCGAGCAGGTCGTGGGCGACGTGATCGTCTCCGCGTTCGACAGCGCCGGCCAGCGCTGTTCGGCGCTGCGCGTGTTGTGCCTGCAGGAGGAGATCGCCGACCGGACGCTGGCGATGCTGAAGGGCGCACTGGCAGAGCTCAGCGTCGGCCGGACCGATCGCCTGGCCATCGATATCGGCCCGGTGATAACCGCCGAGGCACAGGCCAATATCGATCGCCACATCACGGCGATGCGCGGTGCCGGCCATCCGGTCGAGCAACTGCCGCTGGCTGCCGAATGCGAGAGCGGGACATTCGTTGCTCCCACTATCATCGAACTGCCCGGCATCGCCGAACTCAAGCACGAGGTATTCGGCCCGGTGCTTCACGTGGTGCGGTGGCGCCGCGACGAACTCGGCGCGCTGATCGCCGCGATCAACGCGACCGGATATGGCCTCACTTTCGGCCTCCATACCCGGCTCGACGAGACGGTTGCCGATGTCACCGCGCGGATCGAGGCGGGCAATATCTACGTCAACCGCAACGTCATCGGTGCGGTCGTCGGCGTCCAGCCGTTCGGCGGGCGCGGGTTGTCGGGAACCGGACCCAAGGCGGGCGGGCCGCTCTATCTCGGCCGGTTGGTACGCGAGGCGCCCGAGCCTTCCGGCGGACCGTTGGCGCCCGATCCCGCGCTGGGCGACTTCATCGCGTGGCTCACCGCACGGGGTGAGACCGACGGGGCCGCGTGCGCCGCGCTGTACGGGGAGCGCTCCCGGGCCGGATTGGAAGTGACGCTCGCCGGTCCGGTCGGAGAGCGCGACCTCTATGCGCTGCGTCCGCGCGGCGCGGTGCGGCTACGCGCGAGCGGCGCATCGGCGCTGCATGAGCAGATCGCCGCGGTGCTCGCCGCCGGATGCACCGCGCTGGTCGAGGGCGTGGTTCCCGCGGACCTGCCTCCGCGCGTCGCTGCGCGGGTCAGCCGGTTCGCGGGCCAGCCCTTCAGCACGGCGCTGGTCGAAGGCGATCGCCACGCCATTCTGGCAATGGCGCAGGATCTTGCCGCGCTTGCGGGCGCCGTGATCCCGTTGCATGCAGCGCGGGCCAGCGCTCTCGCTTACGATCCGGACTGGCTGCTCGAGGAAGTGTCGATCTCGACCGACACCACCGCCGCCGGAGGCAATGCCAGTTTGATGATGCTGGGATAAGGTTTCTGCCCAAATCGCTGCGATCCGTCCGCGACTGGGCCCCGCTGCACTGCAGCAAACGGATGGACCGAAATATCGATTGGCACGGTCTGGTCGCAATACGCCGGCGCGCACCCCAATTGCCGGAGGTTTTTCTCGCCGCCATCGTCAGGACTGTTGAACGGAGCTGCGATCGGCGAGCACTCGTACGCGCGAATGCGCAACTCTTCACTTCGATGACTTCGATCAGCAATTTGTCCTCAATGCTCGCGCCATCGCGCGGCGATCAGGACATATTTCCGCAACAATTGCTAAGCAAGGTATTGATCTTAATCATACGGATAAGTCCTTGTTTAACCACATAAGATCGGAATATGATTTCAACGGGGTTGGAAGGGCGAATCGCCCTGTGTTGGGAGTCCGTGAGACAGGCCGGTAAGTGTGGATCGTGTCGCGCAAGGGTGCGACGCAACCTGCACCCGAATGTTTGTAAGCAATCTTTGCGAATTTGTTGCTGCAACTTCACGGTTCGCGGTGTCTGGTGCCGCGACGTCAAAGGGATTGCCCGCACCATTTTTTGGCGGCGGGAGGCTGGGTTATGTCGATTTCTTGCTGACCGATCGCGGCAGCGTCGTGGTGGTCGCAAAATTGACCCGTCCGATAAGGGTGTCGCGTTTGCATGCGTGATGCCGTGCTGCTCGCGCTTTCGCCACAGCGTTAAATAATTAACCATTTCCGCTAGCCTAAACCCGAAGAACCGCAGAAACCGATGCGAGGTTATACCTTTTGCATCGGCCGGATCGAACCGCGCCACCGGTATTCTGCAAAAGGATTGCAATCATGACGGACTATACGGTTTCGACTACGGCCGATCTCCTCAAAGATGTCGCGATTGCAAAGGCAGGAGACCGAATTCTCCTGAACGCCGGCACTTATAGCAATGTTTACATCCACGATATCGTAAAGAGCGGCGTGACGATTACGTCCGCCGATGCGAACCACCAGGCTGTGCTGACCGACCTTACGGTTCGCAATGCCGCCGGCCTGAATTTCAGCAACCTCGAGATGGTCGTCAGCAAGACCTGGGGCTTCGCGGTCTACGATTCGCAGAACATCAACCTCGATCATCTCAACGTTCACGGCTCGCTGGATGGCAACCCGAACGACGATTACATGGGCATGAGGATCTCGGGGAGCCAGAACGTCACCGTCACCAACAGCCACTTCCACGAGCTGACCGACGCGCTGACCCATCTCAACGACACCAACGTCACGATCAGCGGCAACACCTTCGACGTCCTCGCCAACAACGGTGTCGTCGGCGGCGGGACATCGCACATTACCGTCAGCGACAACACCTTCACCAACTTCTACCACACCGACACGATCCACCCCGATGCGATCCAGTTCTGGACCACCAACACCACGACCCAGGCGACCGATATCAACGTGGACGGCAACGTGTTCGAGCGTGGCAACGGCTCGGTCATTCAGGGCATCTATATCCAGGACGACCTGGGCAACCTTCCCTACGGCACCGTCACGGTCACCAACAACACGATCATCGGCGGCAACTACTACGGCATTCGGGTGAACGGCGCGCAGAACGCGACGGTCACCGGCAACACGGTGATCGGCACCGACAATCAGCAGAGCTGGATCGCGCTCAACTCGGTCGACACCGCGACCGTCGCCGACAACATCACGACCACGCTGCAGGACACCGATGTCACGCACCTGATCGCCGGCGGCAACGTGTTCACCACCGCGCTGACCGACGCCCAGATCGCCGCCCTGAAGGTGCCGAGCGCGGCGGCGGTGTCGAACGTCGTGCACACGCTCGGCGCGCATGTGGCGTCGATCAGCACCGCGGCGGCCAACGCGGCGCTTGCCGGTGTTCATCTGACAGCCTTCCTCGACGGTGCCTCGCCCACCGGCGCGACCTATACCTTCACGCAAGTCGCGATCGCCGGCACGAGCGGGAACGATACGCTGCATGCCTCGCTCTTCGGATCGTCCCACTTGTACGGGTATGACGGCAACGACAGCCTGATCGGCAGCGCATTGGGCCTGCCGAGCGTCTTCGAGGGCGGTGCCGGCAACGATACCTACACGATCTTCAATTCCGCGGACACCGTGATCGAGGGCGCCAACGGCGGCACCGATGCGATCAACACTTACGTCGACTATACGCTTTCCGCCAACGTCGAGACGTTGCGGGCGATGACCTCGGGGCTGACCCTTCACGGCAACGACCAGGGGAATCTGCTGATCTCCGCGGCGGGCGGCGACACGCTGGACGGCGGCGCGGGCAACGACACGCTGACCGGCGCCTCGGGCAACGACATTCTCGATGGCGGAAACGGCAACGACACGCTGAACGGCGGTGACGGGAACGACCAGCTGTTCGGCGGCAACGGCGACGACGTTCTGCATGGGGGTGCCGGCAACGATACGCTGGTGGGCGGCGCGGGCAACGACACGCTCGATGGCGGCCCGGGGCTCGACATCATGACCGGCGGCAAAGGCGCCGACACGTTCATCTTCCACAACACCGACTGGGCGCCCGGCAGCCTGACCGCGCAGAAGGACATCATCACCGACTTCAACGCCGCCGAGGGTGACCGGATCAACCTCACGATGATGGACGCCAACACCAACACCGCGGCTCACGAATCGTTCAACTTCATCGGCACCAAGGCGTTCGACGGCGGCGCGGGCGAACTGCGCTACGTGTCCGAAGGCGACGGCATCACGATCTACGGCGATACCAACGGCGACAAGGTGGCGGACATGGCCATCCACCTCAGCGGCATCCACACGATCACCTCCGCCGCATTCTGGCTCTGATCATCCTGCGACGACATCATCGGCGTCCGGCGCATCGCGCCGGGCGCCTTTGGCCTATCTGGTCCGCTTCGGGTGCTTTTGCGCCGATACCGAGCGCGCGATTCATCCGCCAGACAGCCAGCCGCCCATAGCCATCAGGCGAGGATGCGCTCACAACCGCCGTCGATCGCGGTTCCATCCCCGCGCCAGGAGAGCGAGAATGGGTACCGCGAAAAAGCTCTGGCGCTCGGTGGTCGCGGCATCGGCGACGCTCGCGGCAAGCTGCACCGGCGAGGTCGACGCGAAGACGATCCACGCCAGCCCGGACACCTTGCAGAACGCACTGCTGAACGCCGCTGGAGGAGAGCATATCGTCCTTGCGCCCGGCCAGTACGGTAACGTCACCTGGGCGCAGCACACATACAAGCCGGCGGTGACGATCGACGCGGCGGCGGCGCAATTCACGTTCGTCGCCATCCGCGCGATGGACGGATTGATCCTCAGCGGCGGCACGGTGATCGGGCCGCGCGCATCGGAGATGTCGGTCACCGTCAAAGCCTCGCGCAACATCACCTTGCGCGATATGCATATCAGCGGCGCGCGGATCGGCATCACGCTCGCCGCCAGCCAGGACATCGTGGTCGAGCACAATTCGTTCGACGGAACCCGGTCGGACGGGGTCGATATCGCCTCCAGCCAGCGAGTCCAGATCCTCTACAACGATTGCCGCAACTTCACGCCCGTGCGCGGCGTCTACGACTCGCACGGGAAAAGCCTGCACGAGGGCGATCACCCCGATTGCATCCAGGGCTGGGCGGTGACCGGACAGCCTCCGCCGGCCGACATCACGATCATCGGCAACACCGCGCACGGGTTGATGCAGGGGATATTCTTCGGCGACGGCGTTCGCGGCGGCGCCGACCGCCTTATCATCCAGGGCAACACGCTGGAGGTCGCGATGTATCACGGCATCCTGGTCGACAACGCTCGCGATAGCGTAATCACCGGCAACACCGTGCGCGCGGTGCCCGGCGCGAAGATGCTGATCTTTCCGTTCCACCCGGTCACGCCGTGGATCCGCGCGATCAACAGCCAGCGCACGCTGATCTGCGGCAACAGCATGGAGACGCCCCGGGTAAGCCAGGATATCGGCCCCTGCCCCGCCTCGCTCAAGCTTCCCAAGCCGCCCGCGTGAGCGGCGAAGCCTGCGTCAGAAGCTTTTGAACACCGTCCCGATCACGCTCACCTGATCGCTGATCAGTTCCTGCACGAGCACGTTGACGTCCTGTGTGAAGGTCACGTCCTTGCGCGCGACGATCAGCGCATGCTTGAGCACCGAGGCGACGCGGCGGCCGTCGGCGAAGCGGTTGGACGGCGCGGTCGCGGCAATCGTGAAATCGAACTCGCGCATGCACAGATCGATGATCTTGGCGAACCGGGCGCTGCCCAGCAGCTCGAGCGAACTGTCGCGCGGCGCACCCGCATAGAGCAGTGTGAGGTTGGGCAGCACGGTGTGCAGTGCGAAGCCGATCGGCACGTCGAGCTGCTCGATCGCGTCGGACAGCCCGGGAATGGCCTGCGAGGGCTGGATGAACCCTTCCAGTTCTGGCTCGCGAATGTTGGTGTCGATGAGCAGCGTGCGCACACCCGAATCCGCCAGCGAGATCGCGAGGTTGACCGCCACGAAAGTCGCCCCCGAATTCTCGGTCTCGCAGATCGCGAGGCCCCGGCGGCCTTCCTGCATGTGCCGCGCGACGATGTGCGACCTGAGCGCATGAGTCGATTCCGCCGTCGCGCTGCTCGGCAGCGACCGCACCACAACCTCGCGGCTGAGCGAGAACGTCACCCCGCCCGTCGGGGCGCCCTCGCGCTCGATCCCCGGGTTATCCATGATCAGTTGTTCCTGCGTCAAAATCGTGTCCTCAAGAGGCGACGGTCACGGATCGAGCTTACGCTCCCGATCGTTACCGTTTCCACCCCGACCGCAACCGAAATGATCAAAAGATGCGCTCACCAATGTAAATAGTGTCGCCCGGCTCGATCTTCAGGCTGAACGGGGGGTTCTTGATGATCGTGTCGCCGCGGAAGACCTTGATCTTCTTGATCGTCCCCAGCTGCGAAGGTCCGCCCGCGCGCGCGATCGCATTGCGCAAGGTCATCTCCGGCTCGACCGCGAAGCTGCCGGCCTGGCCGACCTGACCATACACGTAGAAGATCGGCGCGGGCTTGACGAAGACCTTGCTCCCCGCGACCACGACCGGATCGGGACTTGCGTTGGTGATGATCGCGCGCAACGAATATTCACGGATCGTGTTGTCGGGCAGCGTGACGAGCAGCGTGTCCGATCCCGGCTTCACACCGCCCGCGCGCGCGATGAGCTCGGACAAGTGATACTGGCGGTCCAGCGCGATCAATCCCGACGCGGTGACGTCGCCGAGCACGGTCGCGTAGCGGCTCGACGCTGCGGCGA
>CAJCHR010000215.1 GCA_903970225.1 Actinobacteria bacterium 21-64-8
GCCGCCGGTCAGCACCAGCCGCGCGGGCTCTCCCAAAGGGTCGCGGTGCAGCACGCGCATCATAATCGAGCGTGCGCCGGGCAGGATCGGCAGCGTCCCGGGGCCTACCGCACCGGCTGCGACGTCGAGCGCGAAGTGGCCGTCCTTATCGACCGAACCGCGGCCGAACGCCGCGTAAGCCGAAATATCGGCCGATCCACCGGCCCCGAAGCTGTAGGTGCCGATGCCGACCCGCTCGGAATCGTTGAGCCAGCCTTCGAGCCGGTACTGGCTCGCCGGATTGATTCCGGCGAACACCATCCGGTAATCGGGATTGGGGGCGCCGCGTGTCGGGAGCGCGCGGGACAGCCCGCCTTCGGTCATCAGATGGCCCAGGAACGCGTCGGTCAGGCACGTGGTGAGGATCCGCATGACGTAAGCCTCGCCTTGCACGGCGGTTACGGCGTCCGGCGCCGCAGCGGCGACTTCGGCGCGCGCGGTCGCTACTGCGGCATCGAGCGCCTTCCATCCTGCGGTGACGTCATCGGACATGTCAGGCGACCGTCATCCAGCTCAGGCCTTCGTGTTCGCGAGGGATCGCAAAACGCTGCATGTAGTCGCCGAACTGTTCGGCTGCGGCGTCACCATCCAGGCCCCATTGCTCTATCGTGTAGTCATTGCGCCCGCGCGCGTTCTTGGGGTTCGCGCGGTGCCACGCGCCGACCGTGTCCGCGATCTCGTCCGGCGTGTCGATGCCGATCCCCTTGTGAATCTTGCGCATCTCGGCGACCGGATCGTCGATCAGCGCGTAGTAATCGACGTGGACGACGCGGTTTCCATGCTCACCGCGATCGAATGCCATGATGCGGTCGATATGGCGCTGGACGAAGTGCAGCATGTGCTGCCCGACTTCGTGCGCATCGACGGCGCCCGCAGTGCGCACCCCGCGCAAGTTGAAGGTCATCTTGGCGATCGAGGCCAGCGTCTGGACCGGATCGCGGTGCGTCATCACGAAGCGCGCGGCGGGATAGACTTCGAGGATCTCGTTCATCGCGATGACGTGGTTGGGATACTTGAGCGCCCAAGGCTTGGGCTCCTGCCGCCATTGCAGCAGCTGCAACTGGCGCTTGTGGATGCGGTACGTCTCGGCCAGGTCGAGTTCGTCCGTCAGGTAATCGAAATAGTCGGGCACCCGAAACAGGTTCTGCAGCCCCGCCGCGCCATAGCTTTGCTGAAGGAACGCGTGGCATTCGTCGGAGCCGTCCTGGTCATAGAGATGCAGCGCGTCGAAGCCCTCGAAGGTGGGCTGCGCGGCGCGCATCTCCGCCCAGGCTCTGCGGCGCGTTTCCACCGATGCAGGATCGAAGCCCGGCGGCGGGTTCGGCATCATGCTCTGCCATGTGCGGATCAGGCGGAAGCGGACATCACTGTCGAACAGATATTGGAAATAGGTCGTGCCCGAACGCGGCAGGCCCATCAGGAAGACGGGCGCGATGATCGGTTCTTCGGCGATTTCGGGGTATTCCTGGACCCATTTCAGGCTCTCTAGTCGGTTCACGGTGTCCATCACGAAGAGCTTGTGTGTCAGCGCCGCGCCCGGTTGCGACAGGCCGCCACCATGATTGAGCGATTCGACCAGCCGCTCCAGATTGCTCCCGACCGCCGGATCGGTATCGGGCGTGCCGGTCTTGTTTTCGGCCTCGGAAATGATGGCGGCGGCGCTGAGCATAGCCGTTCTCCCAATGTCCCACGTCAGGAGCGGCACGAGACGCAGATTGATCTTTTTGTATCGCACCGACTATATTCGGCGATCATCGAATATGTCAAACGCGTGAGCCCGGATGGAGCCGTTTACGATCGACGTCCCCGAGGCTGTGCTGGATGATCTGCGTCGGCGGCTGGATGCCACGCGCTGGCCCGACGACTTCGCCAACGATGACTGGCGCTACGGCGCCACCGCAGCCTATTTGCGCGAGCTGTCCGCCTATTGGCGCGACCAATACGACTGGCGTGCGCGCGAGCGACTGATGAACACCTTCGCGCATGTCCGCACCGAGCTTGGCGGTATGCCGATCCACTTCATCCACGAGCGCGGCAAGGGGCCGGCACCGATCCCGCTGATGCTGATCCACGGCTGGCCGTGGAGCTTCTGGGACTATCACAAGGTCATCGGCCCGCTGACCGATCCCGCGGCGTACGGCGGCGACCCGCGCGATGCTTTCGACCTGATCGTGTCGTCGTTGCCGGGCTTCGGCTTCTCGACCCCGCTGCGAACGCCCGGGATCAACTGGTGGAACACCGCCGACGTGTGGGTCGAACTGATGGACCGCCTTGGTTACCGGCGGTTCGCCGCTGCAGGCGGCGACGTCGGCTCGTTCATCACCGCGCAGCTGGGCCACAAGTACGCCGAGCGGATGATCGGCATCCATCTCCATACCGCCGGCACGCTCAAGTTCATGGCCGGCGGCGGCTGGGACGAGGCCGAGTACGCGCCCGACGAGGCGCGGTTTCTCGAACGCATGCACCGGATTCGGGGGAGCGAGTCCGGGCACTTCGTGATCCAGGCGACCAAGCCGCAGACGATGGCTTTTGGGCTCAACGACTCGCCGGTGGGATTGCTGGCCTGGCTGGTGGACAAGCGACGCAACTGGAGCGACTGCGACTGCGACGGCGACGTCGAGCGGCGTTTCAGTAAGGACGAACTGCTCGACACCTTGATGCTGTACTGGGTGACGCAAAGCTATCACACCTCTGCACGCTACTATTACGAGGGCGCGCACGTGCCGTGGCAGCCGTCGCACGATCGCATGCCGGTGGTGGAGGCGCCCACCGCGCTCGCGATCTTTCCGGCAGAGCTGACGTTCCCACCGAGCCGCGGCGCCGAACGCTATTACAATCTCCAGCGCTGGACCGAGATGCGGGCCGGCGGGCACTTCGCGCCCGCCGAGGAACCAGCGCTGTTCATCGACGACTTGCGCGCCTTCTTCCGCGACAAGCGATAAGCATGGTTCTCCGGCTCTCCAGCGAAGACGCGGCGCTTATCGATGAGTTGGCCGTGCTCTCGATCACGATGGGCATGACGCCGATCGAAGCGCGGCTGCAGGCGCTCCTGACGATCAGCCCGAATCCGCTTAGCCTGGATGACATCGCCGAGCTGCTGAAGGTCAGCAAGAGTAGCGCGTCGGTGGCGACACGCGAGCTCGAACGTCACGGCGCGGCGCACCGCTTTTCGCAGCGAGGGTCGAAGCGGGTGCGCTACGGCATTTCGGACCGAAACGCCGGTTTCCTCGCGGCCCAGGTCGAGTTCCTGGGATCGGTCAGTGCGGTGCTGCGCAAGCGGGCGGACGCGGTGCCGGAACACGAAACGACACCGCGACTGCGCGGCATGGCCGATTTCTATGGCCGGGTTCGTAACGCGCTGGAAACCGCCCTCAAGGGCGAATGACCGGGGCGGGGCGGTGCCCGGAGAGTCTTGCAGCCTGCGGCCGGTGGGCGCATTACGCGAAGGTGAAAAGGCGCACGAAAGAAGAACTCGCTTGAGTCTCATCACGCCGACACTGCCGCACGGGCTCGGAGCGCCGATGCGGATCAAACGGCCAAGCGACCGCCGCAGCCTGTCCCGTTCGGCGACCCGTGCGCTCGACGTGCTCGAGTGCTTTGGCACGGAACGGAGACCACTGCGCGCGGTCGAGATCTCGCGAATGCTCGATATGCATGCCTCGACCACCAATCAGCTGCTCAAGACGATGGTCGATTCCGGGCATCTGTTCTTCGACGCACGCAGCAAGGGCTATCTGCCCTCACCGCGCCTGAACCAGTTCGCGACATGGATCGAGGAAACGCATCGTTCCGGTGGCCACCTCCGTGAGCTGCTGTGCGACGTGCATCGGCGCACCGGGATGGTCGTTACGATCAGCACACCCAACGACTTGTTCATGCAAGTCATCGACCTGGCCTTCCCCGCAGGACACGGCCCCGAACGCGGCCTTAGGGTTCCGCAGTTCGGAACCGCCATCGGCAGCGCTTTCCTGTCGATGCTCGATGAGACCGAGATCGCCCGGCTTTCGATCCGCGCAAGAGTGCGCGAGAGCCAGTTGCCGGAGGTGCTTGCCGCCGCCGCCGACATCCGGCGCAAGGGTTACGCCGATGGGCCCACGACCGAAGCGGTCATCTGGTCGATCGGCATTCCGCTCCCGCGTCAGGGCCTCAATGCGCCGGCCGTCCTCGGTCTGGCCGGTCCGCACGAGGACGTGCGCGAACGGCTCGAAGAGCTTGTCGGGATCATGATCGAAGCGATCACGACGCACTTTCGCCATGACCCGATCAGCGCTGAATCCGCAGCCCCCGGCTAGTTTCGCAAGCGCCCTGGCGCGAAGTGGGCGCGGCGGCGACGGGGATCTTGGCGCTCCCGACAAGCTTGTTCAGCTCGCCCGCAATCAGACAATGAACCTCGCCGCGACCTCGAACGTCGTGAGCGCTCCCATCAGTACCAGGCCGCGCGTCTGGGCGGTCAGGCCGCGTCGCGGATCGCGATCTCGACGGCCTCCGCGGTCGATGTCGCCCCGCGCTTCTTGAGTTCTGGGATGACGTAAGTGCCGAGCAGCTCGATCGACTTCATCACCGCCTCGTGCGGCAGATAGCCGAAGTTGAGATAGCACAGCAGCTGGTCGACGCCGGCCTCCTCATAGCGCATCAGCTTCTGGAGGCATTCGTCGGGGGTGCCGACGATGACCATGTCCTCGCGGTCGAACTCGGTGATATCGAAATCGCCGCGCGCGTTCTTTTCCATCAACGGGAACGCTTTGGCCTGCTGCTCGGGCGTGAGGTGCGCCATTTCCCACTTCAGATGGAACTCGGCGATGCCCTTGTACCACCACCACATCGATTCCCACAGGCGGTTGGTGGCGAAGCTGTCGCGCGATTCGGCGCAGTGGACCAGCGTGTAGACCCCGACCTTGTTCGTGTGCACGCCGGTCAGCTGCACCGCATTGACTTGTGCTGCCCGGTAAGTGTCGATCACGGTCCGTAGCTTGTCGAGCGGCTGCATGATGCTGAAGCACAGCAGGCCGCAGCCGTTCTCGCCGGCCATCGTCGCGCTGCTCTCGGTCGAGGCGGCCATCCATGCGGGCGGATGCGGGTACTGGTAGGGCTTGGGCGTGACCATCCGCTTTGGAAAGTCGAGGAACTCCGAATGCTCCTCGTAATACTGCTCCTGCCACATGCCGACGACGGTGCGCGCGGCAGCCTTGAGCTTCTCCTTGCTCGCGGAGATATCGACCCCGAACGCGGTCTGCTCCATCGGGGTGGAGCGGCCCATCCCCCAGATTGCGCGGCCGCGTGACAAGAGGTCCACCGTCGCGACTTTCTCGGCCACGCGCGCGGGGTGGATGAACTCGTGCGGCATCAGCGCGACGCCAAACCCCAGCTTGATTCGTTCAGTGATCTGCGAGAGCGCGCCGAGCACAACCTCGTTGCAAGGCATGTGGCTGCGGTTCTCGCGGAAGTGGTGCTCGACCAGCCATACCGCCTCGAAGCCAAGTTTGTCCGCCAGCACGATCTGCTCGATGTTGTCGCGATAAACCTGGCGCTCGGCCATGCGCTGGCCCCACGGGTGCTCGCCCGCCCATGGCTGCGGCACGTCGAATTCGTAAAGCATGCCGAGTTCCATCGCGGTCCCTTTCACCGATCCTCTTCCGATCTCCAAAGTGAAACCGTGAAATTGGTCCGGCAATCACTATCGCCGCCGCTTCGCCAATTCCGTAAATACGCAAACTGGATGCATATATACGAATTTGGGGCGCTCCTGTTGGCGCAGGTTGACGGGATGGTTCAGGCCGTTCCAGTTCCCCCGAACGCGGCGACATCGCCTGCCAACACGATGATCAGCGGGAGATTTCATGCAAGACAGCCTTGCCAGGACGTTCGCGCTCGACGGGCGTGTCGCGGTCGTGACGGGCGCTGCCTCGGGCCTCGGTCGCGAGACCGCGCTGGTACTCTCCGAAGCCGGCGCGACCCCGGTGTTGTGCGATGTCAACACGGCCGGGCTCGAGGAGACAGCGGAGCTGGTCGCCAGCGCGGGAGCGCAAGCGATCGTCTGCCCGACCGACGTATCGCAGCGCGCGCAAGTCGAGGCTGCGGGCGAGCGTGCGGCCGCGATCAATGGCAAAGTCGATATCTGGGTCAACGTCGCCGGCATCATCGTCAACCGCTCGGTGATCGATGCGCAGGAAGACGAGGTCGAGCGCATGCTGTCGATCAATCTCAAGGGAGTCTACTGGGGCTGCTCGGCCGCCGGCCGGCTGATGCGCGCGGGCGGCGGCGGTTCGATCATCAATTTCTCGTCAAGCGGCGCGGACAACCCGGTGCCAGACCTGTCGCTGTATTCGATGACCAAGGCTTCGGTGAACATGCTGACGCGGACCGTTGCCAAGGAGATGGGTCCGTACGGCATCCGCGCGAACGCCGTAGCGCCCGGCTGGGTCGAGACGCCGATGGGCACGCACCGGTGGCGGAACGAGAGCGGTGCGATTGATCCGGCGCTCCGCGAAGAGGGCCTTCGCCAGCGCGAGTCTGCCTCACCGCTCGGCATCGTCGGGACGCCGCGCGACATCGCACTCGCCGTGCTCTATCTCGCCTCCGACGCCAGCCGGTTCGTGACTGGACAAGTGCTGCGGCCCAACGGCGGAGTGTCGATGCCTTGAGCGGCAGCCCGATGGAGCAGCTGCGAGGCGCCGTGGCGCGTCAGCCGATCGCGCGGATAGGACGGGCTTTGGAAGTCGCCAACGCGGTGGTGCTCTTCAGCTCCGACGAAAGCACCTACTGCATCCGCAGCTCGCTAGTGGTCGGCGGCGGTCGCATCGCAGGCCCATATCGCGATCCGCTCTGAGATCGACATGGCGATCAGGAGCGCCCATCTCATCCCATGACCCGGCCGTAGCCGGCGGATCGGCTTAAGCCTTCACTCCCGCCACGCCGCTCGATCCGCTGCTGCTGCCCTGCATGAGGAATCGCGAGGTCCAGCCGCCGTCGACCCTCAGATTGTCACCTGTCACGTAGCTGGCCAGGTCCGACACCAGGAACACCAGCGCCTTGGCCAATTCGTCGGGTTCTGCCGGCCGTCCGAGCGGAAGGCACTCCTTGAACCGCGCCCTGGCCTCTGGTGGCATCGCGAGGCGCGGAGTGGCCGCGGCGCCCGGCATCGCGGCGTTGACCCGGATGCCGTGCGGACCCCACTCGTTGGCCATCGTGCGCACAAGGTTGATCATCCCGGCCTTCGCGGCGCCGTAGCTGCCGTGATTGGGCGCGGCGGTCAGCCCGCTGACGGAGCTGACGCAGGCGATCGCGCCCGGCTTGCCGTTCCGGATCAACGAGCGTGCCACCGCCCGCGCGGGCAGGAAGAACGAGGTCAGGTTGAGCCGGTGCCCGTCCTCCCACTGCTCCAGCGTCATGTCGATCAGCTGGGCCCAGACCCCCAGGCCGACCACCGTTATCATCACGTCGACCGGGCCCAGCGCCGCCTCCGCCGCAGACAGTGCCTTTTCGACACTCGGCTCATCGGTCACGTCGGCGGTCAGCGCCACGGCCGTTCCGCCGCCCGCGTTAATATCGGCCGCGACCTTCTCGGCACGCTCGGCGATCAGATCGACCACTGCGACGTGCGCGCCCGCCTCGACCAAACGCAGCGAACTGCTCTCGCCCATCCCGAACCCGCCGCCCCAAACAATGCCGACCTTTCCGGTCAGACCCAACATATCGGTGCCGCTCATATCTCGCTCCTTCTTGGCGCCCTCGCTTGGGGCAGCTCTCTCCCCATCTTTCAGCTCGCAGGGAACCATAGGTCGGTAGAATCCCATCGGCGTGGCGGGTGCGCGACGCCATTCCCGCGATCAACGGAGCCGGCGCTTGGATGCATCGATCAACTCAACGGCAGCGCTCACCTACTGCCGTTGCAGGCGTGCTGGCGGTGTACGTTTGGCAAGTTCTTACCGTCAAGCAGCCGCCAGTTTCATTGCGAAATCCGTATATACGCACCTATGGCGGTCTGGCGGGATCGAGCAGGATGCATTTTCCGAAGAAGCCCTTCGCCAGATGAACAAAAGGCCGCTTGCCTAGTTTGGAGCTCCTAACCGGCTATTCCGGTTTCCACCACTCTTCCCCAAGAGCAGACCGGCGAAACGGAGCCACCCTTGCAGGTATGTTCGCTTTATGTTCCAATAGATGAATGGAACGAGTCGCCCCCCTGCTTGATAACTGCCTTGCCCGCTCGATCGCTGAGTGGGTGCAGAATGCCCCACGCCCTGTGCCGGCTGATCTCGCAGACACAGCAACCCGCAAGGAAGC
Organism: Actinobacteria bacterium 21-64-8; assembly: GCA_903970225.1. GTDB lineage: Bacteria > Pseudomonadota > Alphaproteobacteria > Sphingomonadales > Sphingomonadaceae > Novosphingobium. Next base: position 8,320 of record CAJCHR010000215.1, read on the forward strand.
CGCCGCTGCGATCGGCGGCTTAATCGTTGCGCACCTGACGATCGATTACCCGGAGCTTGTGGAAGCAGCGGAGCCCAGGCTTCCGTTCTGAGGTCCGGAGCCGATTCCACCACCGGCGAACGATGTTTCATTTAGGCTTTTCGGCACTGTCGGCTGATCTTAGGCTTCCAGAGCCATCGCGGCTCCCACCAGCGCTGATATGCACGCTGAAGCCTCTGCAAGCTGTGTGAGCTGCTCGGCCCGGTCAGTTTCGTTGGTACCGCCTATGGTCAGAGCAAGCTCGCTTGCATCCTCCATGATCATGCCAATGCGAGTGCAGAGCTGATCCATGAGGTCGCGTGCGTTGTCGTCCATAACGGCACCAAGCCGGTTCACGGCGCCGCAGTCCACCGCCAGCTTTTGCGAGCGAGGCGCTCATTCCATTCGACTTCGCTGCGCGTGCGAGCATTGGTGTTCACGTGAATCGCGGCCGGGTGAGACCGGGCCGCTGCCCTGACCGGCTCGGCCGGCAGGGCTCTGGGTGGTGGGGCAGCAATGACGCTGCGCCTTGATGAAGGAACCACCCGTGATCCAGCAGACGAAGACGCGCAGCGCGCGCAAGATGGCACGCCTGCAGAGCGAAGCACTCAAGATGGATGCACCCGGCCCGGGTGCGGGGGAAGGAACCGAGCCTGCTTCCTCGCCGCAGCCGGTGCCTCAGCCGATGACCAAGACCGCGCTGGTGCTGAGCCTGCTGCAGCGAGCTGAGGGCACGACACTCGCACAGATTGTCGAGGCGACCGGCTGGCTGCCGCATACCACCCGTGCAGCGCTGACCGGTCTCAAGAAGAAGGGGCATGCCGTCCAACGCACCTCGGTCGATGGTGTGGGCCGCTACACGATCGCGCCGGCCGCAAGCGAATGACGCGGCTCGAGAAAGATCTGGCTGCGCTGGCGACGATGTCGCTGGCGCAGCTGCGGGAGCGATGGAACGCTCCCGGGGAAGGGGAGGCGCCGGCGGTGCCTGTTGCGCTGCTGCGCCGCCTTCTGGCGCAGCGGTTGCAGGAGAAGCGGCATGGCAAGCTGGCGCTGATGGTCGTGCGCGAGTTGGAGCGGCTAGCAGCGCCCGCAATAGCTGCCCCGGAGTCGGTACGCCGGCCGGTCGTGCTCACGCAGGGAACGCGGCTGATCCGCGAGTGGAACGGCAGGACGATTGCTGTCGAGGTGACGGGAGAGGGGACGTTCGTATGGGAAGACCGCAGCTACCGCTCGCTGAGCGAGATCGCGCGTGAGGTGACCGGCGCCCACTGGTCGGGTCCGCGCTTTTTCGGGCTCAAACGCCGTGGCTGAGAAGCTGCAGCGCTGCGCGGTGTACACGCGCAAGTCGACCGAGGACGGGCTCGAGCAGGAGTTCAACAGCCTCCACGCCCAGTACGAGGCATGTGCCGCTTACGCGCTGAGCCAGCGCCAAGAGGGCTGGGTGCTGGTCCCTGAACGCTACGACGATGGCGGGTTCTCCGGCGGCACGATGCAGCGCCCGGCCATGCAGCGGCTGATGGCCGATGTCGCGGCGGGCAAGGTCGATGTGATCCTGGTCTACAAGATCGACCGGCTGACCCGCAGTCTTGCTGACTTTGCCAAGATCGTCGAGGTGCTGGACAAGGCGAGTGCCAGCTTCGTGTCGATCACCCAGTCGTTCAACACCACCACCAGCATGGGACGGCTGACGCTCAACATGCTGCTCTCCTTCGCCCAGTTCGAGCGCGAGGTCACCGGCGAGCGTATCCGAGACAAGATTGCGGCCTCCAAGCGCAAAGGCCTCTGGATGGGCGGCACGGTGCCGCTCGGCTACGATGTCGCGAACCGCAGGCTGGTTATCAACGAAACCGACGCAGACCTCGTGAGGCACATCTACAGTCGCTACCTGGAACTGGGCTCAGTGGTCGAGCTGGCCGACGAGCTTAATGCCCAAGGGCACCGGACCAAGCTGCAGCAAGGCGCCAGCGGTCCGCACCGGGGCGGCTGCATCTTTCGGCGCGGCACGCTTTACCACCTGCTTTCGAACCGGATCTACCTTGGGCAGATCATCCACAAGGGTGAGCACTTCGCAGGCGAGCATCCACCGATCTTTCCTGCCGCA
>CAJCHR010000216.1 GCA_903970225.1 Actinobacteria bacterium 21-64-8
CGTGGCGCAGGCTCTCGCGCAGCCGTCGCACCTCGCGGCGATGAAGTTCGCGATCCCCGCCGCGATCGAGATGTACGGCCGCGACCGGCTGCGGCCCGGCGACGGCATCCTGTCGAACATCCCGCATCTGGGCTCGACTCACCTCAACGATATCGCGCTGATCTCGCCGTTTTTCTGGGAAGGCGAACTGTTCGGCTTCTTCGTGAACTTCGCGCACCACGTCGATGTCGGCGGCTCGGCTCCCGGCAGCCTGGCGATGGGCAGCGAGATCTACCAGGAGGGCATCGTCATCCCGCCGATCCGGTTCGTGCGCGATGGCGAGATCGACGAGGGCTGCTTCGAGCTGCTGCGCTGGAACGTGCGCTCAGGCCGCGAAATGGCCGGCGACATCGGCGCGCAGCTCGCCTCCAACAACGTCGGCGCCACGCGCCTGCGCGAGATGCTGGCGCGCTACGGCGCGAAGGACCTCACGCACTACATCGAGGCCCTGCTCGACTACACCGAGCATCGCTCGCGCCACGCGCTGCGGCGTATCCCCGAAGGCGTGTACAGCGCGGTCAGCCACCTCGATCCCGATCCATACAATCCCGAGCCGACCAAGGTCGCGCTGACGCTCACGGCCAAGGATGGCCGGGTCACGGTCGATCTGACCGGATCGGCGGACCAACTGCCCAACTCGCTCAACGGCACGATCGGCGTTACCTTCGCCGGCGTCGCCTATGCGCTGCGCTGCCTCCTCGACGACGACATCCCGGTCAACGACGGCTTCTACCGCTCGTTCGACCTGATCGCGCCCGAAGGAACCGTGGCCAACGCGCGTTTCCCGGCGGGCGTCATCGCCGGCACCGAGATCGGCCTGCGCTGCGTCGACATGATCTTCCGCGCGCTCAGCGATGTGCTGCCAGAGGACGTCGTCGCCTGCTGCAAGGGCAGCCTGATGCAGGTCGCGTTCGGCGCGTTCGATCCGCGCCGCGGCGAGGACATCGCGTATTACGAGACGATCGGCGGCGGCGAAGGCGCACGGGCACACCGCGATGGCCAGAGCGCGCTCCAGACGCATATCCAGAACACCGAGAACGCGCCGATCGAGGAGCTCGAGGCGTCGTATCCGGTGCGGATCGCGCACTACGGCTTGCGGCCCGGGTCGGGCGGAGCGGGCAAGCATGACGGCGGCAGAGGTATCCGCCGCGACTTCCTGTTCCCCTATGGCCCGGCGCGCTTCACCATTCTTGCCGATCGTTGCCACGAAGCCCCCTGGGGCCTGGCCGGCGGTGAAGAAGGCGCACGCGCCGAGTTCGTCGTGATCGAGGGCGGCACCGAGACGCAAGTCGGCTCGCGGGTCGTCGTCGATGTCGCGCAGGGGGGCGTGGTCAGCATCCGCTCGCCCGGCGGTGGCGGCTTCGGCGCCCCTGATCAAACCGGAGCGCAGGCATGAGCATGTCTCACCCAGGCCACCACCGCGTCGCCATCGATATCGGCGGCACCTTCACCGACTGCGTGATCGTCGACGAGCGATCCGGCGCGCTCGAAGTGATCAAGGTTCCCTCGACGCCCGCGGACCCTTCGGTGGGTTTCGTCAACGCGCTCGACCGCGTGATCGGCCAGCACCGCGTGGACCCCGCGTCGATCTCGCTGGTGCTTCATGCGACCACTGTCGCGACCAACGCGATCCTCGAGGGCAAGCTGGCCCGCACCGCGCTCGTGATCACGCGAGGCTTTGCCGACTTGCTCGAGATCGCGCGCCAGATCCGCCCGCGGCTCTATGACCTCGAAGCGATGAAGCCGCCGCCGCTGGTGCCGCGCGAACTGTGCTTCGAAGTCGGCGAACGTCTCGACAGCGACGGAGCCGTGATCGAGCAGCTCGATCCTGCCGACGTCGAAGCTGCGATCGAGAGCATTGCCGCGGCTGGAGTCGAAGCCGTCGTGGTCTGCCTGCTGCATTCGTACCTCAATCCGGTGCACGAGCTCGAAGTCGCCGAGCAAATTCGCGCCGCGCTCCCCGACCTTTTCGTCTCGGCCTCCAGCGATGTCTGTCCCCAAATGGGCGAATACGCGCGGGCCTGCACCGCGCTGGTCAATGCCGGACTGGTGCCGCACGTCAGCGGCTATTTCGGGCGGATATCATCCGCGCTGGAGGATCTGGGCATCACCGGCGCACTCAACGTGATGAAGTCGGACGGTGGCTTGATGCCGGTCGATCTCGTGGTCTGCCTGCCGATGGAGATCATCGAATCGGGTCCGGCCGCGGGCGTGATCGGCGTTGCCGAACTCGCGCGCCGCAACGGCTTCCCGCGCGTGGTCTGCTTCGACATGGGCGGTACGACCGCCAAGGCCGGTCTGCTGATCGACGGTGAGCCGATCCTGACGCCCAGCTTCGAAGTCGGCAGCCACGCGGTGGCCGGCGACAAGGGACGGGGCAGCGGTTATCCGATCCGCGCGCCGATGGTCGACCTCGTCGAAGTCGGCGCCGGCGGCGGCAGCATCGCCTGGATCGATTCGGGTGGCATCCTGCGTGTCGGCCCGCGCAGCGCCGGCGCGGTTCCGGGTCCGGTCTGCTATGGCAAGGGCGCGACCGAACCGACCGTGACCGACGCCAACGTCGCGCTCGGCCGGATCGACCCCGATTATTTCCTCGGCGGCGAGATCACGCTCGACCGCGCCCGCGCCTGGCAGGCGATCGACGAGAAGCTTGCTCAGCCGCTGGGGATCAGCGTGCCGGCCGCCGCACTCGGCATTCTCGAGGTTGCCAATGCCACGATGCTCGGCGCGCTCAGGATGGTCAGCGTGCAGCGGGGCTTCGATCCGCGGGACTTCACGCTGGTCTGCACGGGCGGCGCAGCGGGGCTCCAGGCCGACACGCTGATGAAGCAACTCGGCGTCGCGGGGACCCTGCTCCCGCCATCACCGGGCGTGGGCACCGCGCGCGGCATGCTGTTCGCGGACGTGCGCCGCGAGTTTCGCGCGACGCATCTGCAGCGGCTCGACGCAAGTGGCGCGCAGACGGCGCAAGCTGTGATCGACGAACTCAGCGGCCGCGCCCGCTCGGCTTTCGCCACCGTCACCACTGACGATGCGCTGGAGCTGCGCTGCGCCGCCGAATTGCGCTTTCTCGGGCAATCGCATCAGTTCCTGATCGACATTCCCGCGGGGATGCTCGGGACGCGAGAGACCGAGCCGCTCGCCGCTGCGTTCCGCGCCGCGCACACCCGCATGTACGGGTTCGCCTCGGAGACCGAGCCGGTCGAGATGGTCGAACTGGTCGTCACCGCCACATCGCGTTTGTCCAAGCCGCAAGTGCCTCGACTCGCGCCCGGCAACGGCGATGCGCGCCAGGCGCTCAAGGGCACGCGCGAAGTCTGGTTCGATGTCGAGGCGCCCGCCGCCACCGCGATCTACGAGCGTGACCGGCTCTGTGCGGGCGATGCAATTAACGGCCCGGCGATCGTCGAAGCACCGGATTCGACGATCCTCATCGGCATCGGCAGCCGCGCGCTGATCGACGAGATCGGCAACATCGCCATCACGGCGGTGAGCGCGCCCGCTGCACGCCTCGCAGAGCCTTCGCTCGCAGCCTCCTGACCCAA
>CAJCHR010000217.1 GCA_903970225.1 Actinobacteria bacterium 21-64-8
GGCCACCGCCCGGCCTTTGGCTGCGCGGCCTTTGCGCTGCGGCAGGCTTAACGACGATCTTAATTCCTGAATTGAACGGGATATTCGCTGTCGCCTGCACCGGCGCAAAGCGTTAGTTTCCGTATCGTCTGAGCCAGTACGGGCCGCCAGGGAGTAAGCAGCGATGCTGCACGACTGGGCCGTGATCGCAGCCGCCTTCGGCTACATCGGGTTCCTGTTTTTCGTGGCCAGCCGCGGCGACCGCGTGTCGGCGGCGCAGCGCGGCCGCTTTGGCGCGTGGATCTATCCGCTGTCGCTGGCGATCTACTGCACCTCCTGGACGTTCTTCGGTTCGGTCGGCTTCGCCACCCGCACCAGCGTGGATTTCCTCGCGATCTATGTCGGGCCGATCGTGATGATCGCCTGCTGCACGCCGCTGTTGCGGCGGGTGATCCAGCTCGCCAAATCGCAGAACATCACCTCGATCGCCGACTTCATCGCCGCGCGCTACGGCAAGAGCCAGGCGGTCGCCGCAACCGTTGCCCTGATCGCCATCATCGGCTCGGTTCCCTATATCGCGCTGCAGCTCAAGGCGGTCGCCTCCTCGCTGGAGACGATCCTGAGCGAAGACCAGGCCTTTTCCTCGATCCCCATCATCGGCGATATCGCGCTGATCGTGACCTTGGCGATGGCCGCCTTCGCGGTGCTGTTCGGCACCCGCCAGACCGATGCGACCGAACATCAGCACGGGCTGATGCTGGCGGTCGCCACCGAATCGATCGTCAAGCTGGTCGCCTTTGTCGCGGTCGGCGCCTTCGTCACCTTCTGGATGTTCAGCCCGGTCGAACTGGTCGAGCGCGCCCTGAAGACACCGGAGGCGGTTCGCGCCATCAACTACGTGCCGTCGATCGGCAACTTCCTCACCATGGTGCTGCTGTCGTTCTGCGCGATCGTGCTGCTGCCGCGCCAGTTCCACGTCAGCGTGGTCGAGAACTCCGACGACACCGAGGTGAAGCGGGCGCGCTGGCTGTTTCCGCTCTATCTGGTCGCCATCAACCTGTTCGTGATCCCGATCGCGATGGCCGGCCTCGTGATCTTCCCGTTCGGCGCCGTCGACAGCGACATGTATGTGCTGGCGCTGCCGATGGAGGGGAATGCGCCGCTGCTCAGCGTCATCGTCTTCGTCGGCGGCCTGTCAGCGGCGACCGCGATGGTGATGGTCGAATGCGTCGCGCTCGCGATCATGGTCTCGAACGACATCGTGCTGCCGATGGTGCTGCAGCGCGGCCGAGAATCCCGCGCCGTGCAGAAGGATTTCGGCGACTTCCTGCTGGGCGTCCGGCGCTTTGCGATCTTCGCCATCATGGTGATGGCCTATTTCTATCATCGCGTGCTCGGCAACGCCCAGTTGGCCTCGATCGGCCTATTGTCGTTCGCGGCGATCGCCCAGCTCGCGCCGGCCTTCTTCGGCGGCCTGTTCTGGCGGCGCGCCACCGCGCGCGGCGCCATGGGCGGCATGCTGGTCGGCGTCGCGGTGTGGATCTACACGCTGTTCCTGCCGAGCTTCCTCGACGGCAACACCACCGGCCTGATGCTGCTGCAGCACGGCCCGTTCGGCATCGAGGCGCTGCGCCCGCAAGCGCTGTTCGGCGCCGACCTGCCGCCGCTGCTGCATGGCGCGCTGTGGAGCCTGTCGCTGAACCTGCTGGTCTATGTGGTGCTGTCGCTGGCGCGCCAGCCCTCCTCGATCGAACTGGTGCAGGCCGACCTCTTCGTGCCGCATGCGCTGGCGCCGACCGCGCCGACATTCCGACGCTGGCGCACCACCGTGACCGTGCAGGACATCCAGAGCACGGTGGCGCAATATCTCGGTCCCGAACGCACCCGCCATGCGTTCGAGGCTTTTGCGCTGACCCATCCAATCCCGATCGATCTCGCAGCGCCCGCCGATTTCGAATTGCTGCAGCATGCCGAGCACCTGATTGCGTCGTCGATCGGGGCAGCCTCCTCGCGCCTCGTGATGTCGCTCTTGCTGCGCAAGCGCACGGTATCGGCCAAGGCCGCGCTGAAATTGCTCGACGACGCCCATGCCGCGCTGCATTTCAACCGCGAGATCCTGCAGACCGCGCTCAACCATGTGCGGCAGGGCATCGCGGTGTTCGACGTCGACCTGCAACTGATCTGCTCCAACAGGCAGTTCGGCGAACTGCTCGGCCTGCCGCCGCAGCTCGTGCAACTCGGGATTCCCTTGCAGGAAATCCTCGAATTCATGGGATCGATCAGCCCGCCCGGTTCCGAACATGACGAGGCGCTGCTGCGACGGCGGCTCGCGGCCTACACCACCGAAGGCGAACCCTATCTGGAACGGCTGACCGATCGCCACATGGTGGTGGAAGTGCGCAGCAACCGGATGCCTGGCGGCGGACTGGTTCTCACCTTCTCCGACGTAACGCCGAGCTTCGAGGCGGCCGAGGCGCTCGAACGCTCCAATGCCACGCTGGAAAAACGCGTGCGCGACCGCACCGAGGAGCTGACGCGGCTGAACTCGGAACTGGCGCTGGCCAAGAGTACCGCCGAGGACGCCAACATCTCCAAGACGCGCTTCCTGGCGGCCGCCAGCCACGACATCCTGCAGCCGCTCAATGCAGCCCGTCTCTATGTCACGAGCCTGGTCGAGCGCCAGAACGGCGGCGAGGATTCGCGGCTGGTCGAAAACATCGACGATTCGCTCGAGGCGATCGAAGATATCCTCGGCGCGCTACTGGATATCTCGCGGCTCGATGCCGGCGCCATGACGACCTCGATCACGAGCTTCAAGATCGGCGACCTGATGCGCTCGCTCGAAATCGAGTTCGCGCCGATCGCCCGCGCCAAGGGGCTCGAACTGGTCTTCGTGCCGAGTTCGCTGCCGGTCGAATCCGATCGCCTGCTGCTGCGGCGGCTGTTGCAGAACCTGATCTCGAATGCGGTCAAATACACCCCGCGCGGGCGCGTGCTGGTCGGCTGCCGGCGGCACGGCCAATCGCTGCGGATCTGCGTCTACGACACCGGCGTCGGCATTCCCGTGGTCAAGCGCGGGGAGATCTTCAAGGAATTTCACCGGCTCGAACAGGGCGCGCGGATCGCGCGCGGGCTCGGGCTCGGACTTTCGATCGTCGAACGGCTCGCCCGCGTGCTCAATCACGGCATCGCACTCGGCTCCAACGCCAGCGGCGGTTCGTTCTTCTCGGTCACGGTGCCGGTCGCAACCGGGGTCAATCATACCGCGGCCGTCACCAGCGCCACGCCGCTTTCCAAGACGCCGATGAGCGGCGCCCTGATCGTCTGCGTCGAGAACGATCCTGCCATCCTCGACGGAATGCGCACGCTGTTGACGGCCTGGGACGCGGAGGTCATCGCGGCGGCCGATCTCGACACCGCGATCGAGGCGATCGATGCCGCTGGCGGGCGCGTTACGGGTCTGCTGGTCGACTATCATCTCGACCGCGGCAACGGCCTTGCCGCTATCCGGGAAATCCGCCGCCGCTTCGGCGACGGCCTGCCGGCGATCCTGATCACGGCGGACCGCAGCCCCCATGTCCGGGC